>NZ_RDQG01000042.1 GCF_003697815.1 Halalkalicoccus subterraneus
CGAGATGATCAACGAAGAGCTGGGAACCGAGATCGAACCCGAATACGTCGAGAACCCGATTCCCGATAGCGTGTACGTCCACGACACGTGTGCGGATTACTCGAAGATCAACGAGGCGACGGGCTGGGAGCCCGAAATCGATTTCGAGGAAGGAATCCGCCGCGTCTGTGCATCTTACCGGTCGTCGTAGGTCCGATTCGATCGCTCGTCAGGACACGACGTGATCCGCAACGACGGTCCGAAGTCCCTCGTCGAGGCCGACTGTCGGCTCGTAGTCAAGTCGTTCGCGGGCCTTGCCAATATCGGCGTGACTCCGATCGATATCGCCGGTCCGACCCTCGATGTGGACGATCTCCGAGTTCGAGTTCGCGACCGATCGGACGGTGCGCGCGAGGTCGCGATCGTGGTCGTCTCGCCGGTGGCGACGTCGTGCTCCGTGACGAGCGCGTCGACAAGGTGACTCCCGATGGATCCGGCGCCGCCGGTGACGGGAGCGTTCACGGTAAAACCCCTTCGTCAGCGGGAGGATTATTGACATTTGACAGCTTCGCACGGCCGCCGAGCGGACGAACCTGTACGTATAAACGGTGTCGTGGATCACGTCCCAGTATGACCACCGCAAGCGCGCCGGGGAAGGTGTACCTCTTCGGCGAACACGCCGTCGTCTACGGCGAACCAGCCGTGCCGTGTGCGATCTCGCGTCGGGCACAGGTCACCGTCACACGGCGGACGGACAGTCGGCTTCGCGTCCACGCCGAGGACCTCTCGTTGGACGGCTTCACCGTCGAGTACAGCGGCGAAACCGGTGCGACCCCCGACGTCGACGTTTCGGCCGATCTGGTCGAGGCGGCGATGGGCTACGTCGACGCCGCGGTCTCCCAAGCCCGCGAGGCGGTCGGCGAACCCGAGGCGGGATTCGACGTCACCGTCGAAAGCGAGATCCCGCTGGGTGCGGGACTCGGCTCCTCGGCGGCCGTCGTCGTCGCCGGAATCGACGCCGCGACCCGCGAACTGGGCGTCGATCTGAGCGCGGAAGCGATCGCCGACCGCGCCTACCGCGCGGAGTACGAGGTCCAGGAGGGCCAAGCCTCGCGGGCCGACACGTTCTGTTCTGCGACCGGCGGCGCGGTCCGGGTGGAAGGGGAGGACTGCCGGTCGATCGACTCGCCCGATCTCCCCTTCGTCATCGGCTTCGACGGCGGCGCGGGAAACACGGGGGAACTCGTTTCCGGGGTACGCGAGCTCCGCGATCGGTACTCCTTCGCGGCGGACACCGTCGAAACGATCGGCGACATCGTCCGACAGGGCGAGCGCGCGCTCGCGGAGGGCGACGTCGAGGAACTGGGCACGCTGATGGACTTCAACCACGGCCTGCTCTCGGCGCTGGGCGTTTCCTCGCGCTCGCTCGACCGGATGGTCTGGGCGGCCCGCGATGCGGGCGCCCGGGGCGCGAAGCTGACTGGTGCGGGCGGCGGGGGCTGTATCGTCGCACTCGACGAGACCGAGGAGACCGAGACGGCGCTTCGGTTCACGCCGGGCTGTGAGGAGGGCTTTCGGGCCGAACTCGACGATGAGGGGGTGCGCGTCGAGTGATCGTCCTCAAGCTCGGTGGGTCGGTGATCACCGACAAGGACCGGGAGGAGACGGTCGACGGGGAGCGCCTCGCGGATCTCGCGGGGGCGATCGCGGACCAGGAGGACCTGGTGGTCGTCCACGGTGCGGGGAGCTTCGGTCACCGCTATGCGGCGAAACACGGCGTCTCGCGAACCGAGGGAACCCACGATGCGGCGGTGGTTCGGGAGATCCACGGTTCGATGGAACGGCTAAACGAGCGCGTGTTGGCGGCGCTCGGGGCTGAGGGCGTGCCGGCGGTCCCTGTTGATCCGTTCTCGCTCGCCTACCGAATGCGAGATGGGAAACTGTCGCTCCCGCTCGACGGAATCGAGACGGCGCTCGGAGAGGGCTTCGTGCCGGTGACATACGGCGACGTGATTTCCCAACAGGAAAAGGGCGCGACGATCATCAGCGGCGACGAGCTCGTGGTTTCGCTCGCCGAGGGCCTCGGCGCCGACCGGGTGGGGCTGTGTTCGACGGTCCCGGGCGTCCTCGACGACGCGGACGAGGTGATTTCCGAGATAACGAGCTACGACGAGGTGGCGGACTACTTGGGAGAGAGCGAGTCGACGGACGTTACCGGGGGAATGGCGGCGAAGGTGCGGGCGCTGCTTGCTCTCGACGCCCCGGCCTCGGTCTTCGGTCCCGAGGGGATCGAGGGGTTCCTCGCGGGCGAGGACGCCGGAACGCGGATCGATTGAGTGGCCTTTGCCGGAACTATTATATCCGAATACGATCATGTATTTCCAATGGTACGAACGTCGGGATGGGTCGCCGGCTCGGCGGGCGCGTATCTCCTCGTGCTGTCCCTGCTCGTCCTGACGCTCGACGGTGTTGCGCTGAGCGGCCCGCTCGTGCTCATCGTCGCCGCCGGTAGCGTCGGGCTTGTGGCGTTTCTGGGTCGTCTCCACTCGCGTCCGGCAGTCGCGTTGGCGGACCGCCGCCTGCACGCCGTCCTCGCGGCAGTTCCGTTCGTGACCCTGTTCGTGGCCGTCTACGTTCCCGGTACGGCGACGATCTCGCCGGCCGACCCGGCGACGTGGATGCTTCTGTTCTGGTCGATGACCGGCATCGCACTGTACGCGAGCGTCACGAACGCCCAAGTGCACCACTACGAGGAGCAATCGAAGTGGGTCGTCCACCTGCGGGTGCGTCCGACCGCCCGCACGCGCCGACGGCGAGCGGTGCTGTTCGGGGTCGTTGGCGTGGTGTTGATCGTCGGAGTGTGGTTGGTCAGTATTCCGTCCGTATCCCGCTCGTTCGTGATGGGACTTGGTTTCTCGGCGCTGTTTTCGGGGGTACTGGGTGCTCGTCGGCGTCGGACCTACCGCCTGCTCGATACCGGGATGGTTCGACAGGACAGCGGCGCGCTCGTTAGTACGTTCGTCCCCCGTTCGCGGATCGCGCTGGCCGAACGGGACGGCGAGCAGCTGTGTCTCGAACGCCGCGAGCCGTGGTATCCGGAGACGGCGTTCACCGTCGAGCAGGAGGGCGGCGATCGCACGACGGTGGCGCGCTGGTTCGAGGGGAGCCGTTCGCCACTTTCTTTCGGATAATCGATTCGGAGTACGAATCCGGACCGAACCCACGCTCTTTATACCGGAGGATCGCGTAGCGCCGAATAACGAAACCCGCGGGTAATGCGGATCGTCCGCATGCGGGAACTCGAAAGCGTTCGGGACCTGTCGACTCACGGCGGTTCGATGCCGGGAGCGTCCGCGGTTTTCAATGAGTGCGTTCGCTAGTCCGAACGGCTCGAGTATCCAACTATGGAAATCGAAATCGCAACAATCGGCGGCTACGAGGAAGTCGGACGGCAGATGACCGCCGTCCGCGCAGGCGACGACGTCGTCATCTTCGACATGGGGCTCAACCTGTCGAAGGTCCTCATTCACGACAACGTACAGACCGAGAAGATGCACAGTCTCGACCTGATCGACATGGGTGCGATCCCCGACGATCGAGTCATGTCGGACATCGAGGGCGACGTGCAGGCGATCGTCCCGACCCACGGCCACCTCGACCACATCGGGGCGATCTCGAAACTGGCCCACCGCTACGACGCGCCCGTCGTGGCGACGCCCTTTACCATCGAGCTCGTCAAACAGGAGATCAACGACGAGAACAAGTTCGTCGTCGAGAACGACCTCCAGAAGATGGAATCGGGCTCCTCGATGGAGATCGGCAACGGGCTCGAACTCGAGTTCGTCAACGTCCAACACTCGGTTATCGACGCGATCAACCCCGTACTCCATACGCCAGAGGGCGCGATCGTCTACGGGCTCGACAAGCGCATGGACCACACGCCCGTCATCGGTGATCCGATCGACATGGAGCGGTTCCGGGAGATCGGCCGCGAGGGCGAGGGTGTACTCTGTTATATCGAGGACTGTACCAACGCCAACAAGAAGGGTCGGACCCCGAGCGAGGCGGTCGCACGCCGACACCTGAAGGACGTCGTGACGAGCATCGAGGACTACGACGGCGGGATCGTCGCGACCACGTTCTCCAGTCACATCGCCCGCGTGAAATCGCTCGTCGAGTTCGCCCAGGAGATCGACCGCACGCCCCTCCTGTTGGGGCGGTCGATGGAGAAGTATTCGGGCACCGCCGAACGGCTCGGGTTCGTCGATTTCCCCGACGAGGTCGGGATGTTCGGTCATCGGAAATCGTACCAGCGCGCGTTCAAGCGCATCATGAACGAGGGCAAGGAGAACTTCCTCCCCGTGGTCACGGGCCACCAGGGCGAGCCCCGTGCGATGCTCACCCGGATGGGTCGCGGCGAGACGCCCTACCAGCTGGATGACGGTGATAAGGTGCTGTTCTCCGCCCGGGTCA
Organism: Halalkalicoccus subterraneus; assembly: GCF_003697815.1. NCBI lineage: Archaea > Methanobacteriati > Methanobacteriota > Halobacteria > Halobacteriales > Halalkalicoccaceae > Halalkalicoccus > Halalkalicoccus subterraneus. Next base: position 4,453 of record NZ_RDQG01000042.1, read on the forward strand.
TTCCGGAGCCGACCAACGAGGGCCAGCGCTACCAGTCCGAGAACCTCCTTCAGATGCAGGGCGCACGTATCTACGACGAGATCCACGTCTCGGGCCACCTCAGTCAGGAGGGCCACTACGAGATGCTCGACGCACTCCAGCCCCAGCACGTCATCCCGGCCCACCAGAACATGAAGGGCTACTCGGGCTACGTCGAGCTCGCGAAAAACCAGGGCTACGAGCTCGGACGCGACCTCCACGTTACGCACAACGGGAACGTTATCCAACTGGTCGAGTGAGATGACGTCACCAGAGGCACAGCCGGTAACCGACGCGGTGGCCGAGCGCCGCGAGCTGGTCAACGCGGCCATCGAGGAGGACCTGCCGATCGCTCGACCCGAGCGGCTCTACGAGGCCTCGCGCTACCTGCTCGATGCGGGGGGAAAGCGACTCCGTCCCGCAGTCTTGCTGTTGGTCGGCGAGGCGCTCACCGATGTCGAGCCCCTCTCGACGGAGTACCGGGAGTTCCCGACGCTCGACAAGGAGCGCATCGACCTGATGGCCGCCGCCGTCTCGATCGAGGTCATCCAGTCGTTCACGCTGATCCACGACGACATCATGGACGAGGACGACCTCCGTCGTGGCGTCCCGGCCGTCCACCGCGAGTACGACCTCGAAACCGCGATCCTGGCCGGCGACACGCTCTACTCGAAGGCCTTCGAGATCATGCTCGAAAGCGGGGCGCGCCCGGATCGAGGTCTCGACGCGCTGCGGATCCTCGCGCGCACCTGCACGCGGATCTGTGAGGGTCAGTCGCTGGACGTGGAGTTCGAGCACCGTGGGGAGGTCCACGAGGCGGAGTACCTGGAGATGGTCGAGCTCAAGACCGCTGTACTCTACGGGGCTGCGACGAGTATCTCGGCCACCTTGCTGGGCGCCGACGAGGAAACCGTCCAGGCGCTCTACCGGTACGGTATCGACATCGGTACGGCCTTCCAGATCCAGGATGACGTGCTGGATCTGACCGTCCCGAGCGACGTGCTCGGCAAGCAACGCGGCAGCGATTTGGTCGAAGGAAAGCAGACGTTGATCACGCTTCACGCACGCGAACAGGGCGTCGACATCGACTCGCTGATCGAAACCGACGATCCGGAGGCGGTTACGGAAGACGAGATCGACGACGCCGTCTCGCGGCTCGAATCCGCGGGCAGCATCGAATACGCCCGCGAGAAAGCGCAGTCGCTCGTCCGCGAGGGGAAGGAGGAGCTCGCCGTTCTGCCCGACAACGAGGCCAGAGGCCAACTCGAATCGATCGCGGATTTCCTGATCGAACGCGGCTACTAGAACGGACCGTTTCACTCCTCGGGTCGCCACGCGACCCACTCGAAGCGAAAACTCCTTCCAAAACGCTGCTCGCTCACGTGATCGCTCGCAGCCAGCCGCATCATTGATCCGCTCGGATGGATCCGTCTCTCCAACGAACTGGCCTTGAGCACGATCAGTTTCCTTTTCACCCGGTCGCGCGAACCGCCCGGTAATGGACCAGGAGCTTCGAGAGCGAATCGAGCGGGAGGCCGAAAAGCACGCGCTGATGAACGCCGTCAAACACGAGGGTGAGGCCGATATCGGCGCGATCATGGGTCCGCTGATGGGAGAAAACCCCGATTTCCGTCCACATGGCGACGAGATCCCCGGCATCGCCGCCCCGGTCGCCGCACAGGTTAACGACCTCGCGCCCGAGGACCGACGCGACCGGCTGGCCGAGCTCGCACCCGAGTTCCTCGAGGAACTCGAAGCCGAAGACGAAGCCGACGAGCACGCTCTTCCCGATCTACCTAACGCCGCCGAGTACGACGAGATCCGGATGCGCTGTGCGCCGAACCCCAACGGACCGTGGCATCTCGGCCACGCCCGAATGCCCGCCGTGATCGGCACCTACAAGGACAGGTACGACGGGTCGATGCTCTGTCGGTTCGACGACACAGACCCCGAAACCAAGCGGCCCGATCTGGAGGCCTACGACGCGATCCTCGACACCATCGAGTACCTCGGCTTCGAGACCGACGAGGTCATCCGCGCCTCGGATCGCGTCGAGACCTACTACGATCATGCGAGGGAACTGATCGACCTCGGCGGGGCCTACACCTGCACCTGCCCCGCAGAGACGTTCTCGGAGCTGAAGAACTCGGGCGAGGCCTGTCCGCACCGCGAGAAAGGGATCGAGGACAGTATGGAGGAATTCGAGGCGATGGTCGCAGGGGAGTACGACGCCAGCGAAATCGTTCTCAGAGTTCGCACCGACATAGAGCATAAAAATCCCGCGCTCAGGGACTGGGTCGCCTTCCGGATGGTCGACCGGCCCCATCCCCGCGAGGAGGCCGCCGAGTACCGCTGTTGGCCGATGCTGGACTTCCAATCCGGTGTCGACGATCACCTGACGGGGATCACCCACATCGTTCGGGGAATCGACCTGCAGGACTCGGCGAAGCGCCAGCGCTTTCTCTACGACTACTTCGGCTGGGAGTACCCCGAGGTGATCCACTGGGGGCACGTCCAGATCGACGCCTACGACGTGAAGATGAGCACCTCGCGGATCAAGGAGTTGATCGAGACGGGCGAACTCGACGACTGGGACGATCCCCGCGCCCCGACGATCGCGAGCGTGCGCCGACGCGGCATCCGTGGCGATGCCCTGACCGAGGCGATGACCGAACTGGGAACCTCGACCAGCGACGTGGATCTGGCGATGAGCACCGTCTACGCCAAAAACAGGGAACGGATCGACGACGGCTCGGATAGATACTTCCTCGTGCGTGACGGCGAGCGCGTTTCGCTCTCCGGCGAGGGGCCCAGCACGGCCGAACCGCCGCGCCACCCCGACCACGAGGAGCGTGGCACCCGCGAGATCCCGGTGGGCGAGGCCGTCCTCGTCGAACCCGCCGACATCCCGAGCGAGGGCGAGCGCGTCTGGCTCAAGGGCTTGGGCTGCGTGCGCTACTCGGGCGAGGCGTTCGAGTTCACGGGCGACGACATCGACGCCGTGCGGGAGGAGGGCGTCGACGTGATCCACTGGGTACCCGCCGAAGGGAGCGTTTCAGTGCGGCTTCGATCGATGGATGGGGATAGCGAGGGGCGGGCCGAACCGGAGTTCGGTGGAACGGAGCGAGACGAAATGGTGCAGTTCGAGCGGATCGGGTTCGCGCGAGTGGACAGCGTGGCCCAACGCGCCACGGACAGGTCGAGCGGCGATACACCGCGAGACGAGCACGCCGACGTCGAATCGGTGGCGTACTTCGCCCATCCCTGAGACTACTCCCACTCGGCGTCCGCAAGCGGTTCTGCGACGACGCCTCCTGTTGAACGAGTGCGAGCGTGGGCCGTACAGACGACGTGCTCGTCGGCCCACGAAATGTGGCATCGGACCGATCCAGAACGTTGACAGCCGTCTTCGGTACAGGTTCGGATATCACTCATCGACGTAGCGGCGCTTCTCATCGAGCGCCGCCTCCGATCCGTACTCGTCGAGCAAGGGCTTGAAACACTCGCCGAGGGTACGCATGCACATCCGCATCGAAACGAACCCCAACCCCGTTGTAACCTCGTTCCACGGATGGGCCTGCAGGACCTTCCGCACGAGCAGGCGTTCCTGACGATCGGTCAGATCGACCTCACCGTCGATCAGGTGGGCCACCACGAGCGGGCGAAAGCTCCCCGGCGCGACGTCGAAGGCTCCGGAGCCGTGGGCCGCGCTCGCGACGTGGATCCAGTCACGCTCCGAGAGCCCGGGGTCGACGCCGGTATCTATCGAGGCGAGCGCCGCCCGCACCACATCCGGTTCGGCGTCAGCGAGGGGATCCGAGAGCACGCTTGCGATCCGGTCGGCGAACCAGCGAGCGTGTCGATCGTGAAGGCGCTCTCCAGGAACGCTCGTCGGCGAGAGCATGACCGCCGAGTACTCGCCGCTGGCGTCGTTTCGCGTCGTCGAGAGGTGAACGGTCGAGAAACCGTTACCGGCCCAAAACGAGAGGAGTCCGGGCGTCGCGCCGTACCCGACCCCGAGCCAGTCCGCGTGTGAGGCGAACTCCGCGCGGACCTCCGAGAGCAGTCGAGAGCCGAGTCCGCGGGAGCGAACCGCGTCGTGGGTCGCGATCCGGAGCACCCGCTGGCCGACAGGCTTTCCGGCGCCCTCGTCGCGCAGTTGGCTCGTCAGCAGGTCGGGGATCATGTTTCCGCGGATCCGCTCGCCGTCGTAGAGATCCTCCCGGAGTTCGGGATCGAGGCCGCCCTCGCGGGCCAGCAGCGCGACGCTTACGACGTGGCCGTCGTGGGTCAGCGCGCGCACCGTGAGGTTGGGCGCGTCGAGCAGGCGCGCGAGATCGTTCGGCTCGGTCCGGTAGTGGGCCGCGACGAGCAGGCCGAAGACCTCTCGGAGCAAGTTCTCGTCGGAAACGAGGTCGGCCCGCGAGAGGCGACGGTACTCGACGGTTTCAGTGGTCGCATCCTCGACCAACTGGTCGACCGGGGGACGCGCGTCGAGCAACAGGGCACGAAAGGTCCAGATCTCGACGGGATCGCCCGCGGCGTAGCGAATGGGATCCGCCATCGTCATCGAACTGACCTCGTGATCGCTTTCGTTCAGGCGGTCACGAAACCGCACCGAGAAGCCCCGGCCTGCGCCCTCGTAGCCGTGGATCGTGGTGACGAACGCCGTTCGATCGACCTCGAGACAGCGTTCGAGCACGCGTACCGGGAGCGCAGCAGCCTCGTCGACGATCAGGACGTCCGGGTCCTCGGTCCCGATTTCGCGCGGGCGTGCAAATCGGACCCGGCCGCCAGCGGCGGTTTCGAGACGGGACTCCTCGTCACTTTCGAGCGAACCTTCAAGCAGTTCACGGGCACGCGCGAACACCTCGACGGCGTTGCGGGCGTCGGGCGCGGTCACGAGCACGTCCGCACCCTCGCTTGCAAGCGCACCCGCGACGAGCCCGGCCGCACTCGACTTCCCCCGGCCGCGATCGGCCTCGACCACGACTGCCTGCTCGTCCTCTCGAAGGGCTTCAAGCGCGGCGAGCGTCGCGACCTGATCGTCCGTCAGGCAGGCCTCGTAGGCCGCCCGCGGGAAGTCGTACTCATCGGGAATTCCTATCGGATCGACTCCGAATCGCGGGGCGGGGTGGGTCAATCCGTCGCTCTCGAGACCTCCCGAATCGACATCGACGACCCCGATTCCGGGGTGCGCGCGCAGAAGGGAGACCAGCCGCCCGCGAAACCGGCCGGTCACCTCTTCGACCCCGAACGGCGGGACCGCGAGCGAGCTATCGAAGCCGTCGCGCCGGTCGGGCCAGGCGTCGAGGTCAGGTGCGAGCACGACCAATAGACCGCCGCCGTCGACGACGCCGCTCAGCCGTCCGAGGGCGTTCGGCTCGAAGCGCTCGTAGGCATCGTAGGCGACGATTTGGCGGGTGGTTCCGAGCAGTTCGGCGGTTCGTTTCGGGTCGACCTGCTCGCAGGGGAGGGTCTCGCGATCTCCCACAAGGACGGTGTCGGTGACCGCGACCGGAAGTGCATCGAGGACCTTTCGGAGGGCGTCGAACCCGCGCTCGCGCCCGCCAGTGAGCACCAGCAGTCGGCGCTCGTTCGTCTCCCGTGCTTCTGCGAGGAGGGCGGTGGCGATCGCGGTTGGGTCCATACTCCGGATTGGCGGTGGCGCCGTATGGCCGTTCTCCCTCGTCGTTACCGGGGTCCACGTAGCGTTCGACGGCGAAGACCAGCCGAGGAACAGGTAGACCCACCACGCCATGAGCACGATACCCGCGACGAAGACCGACAGGAGGACGGTTCCGACGAAGAGGTTGTACGCAAAGACCGCAGCGACGACGCCCACCGAAACGACGGCCATCGTCCCGGTTCAGTTTTCGACCATTCGTGGTCGTCCGTTTTTATTTCACTTACAAACACTTCGTGTCAGTTCCTGTGTGTCCGGGTCACACGGCCTCTACGGTTTGAACACGCTTTTATGGGGTGGTGCGCTACTCCGGTGTACAGCCTGCGCGGGGTCATGACGCTCCTAGCCGTTTAGGATCTATGCAGGCAGGGGAGCGAGAGCCCGCGTGCAGGAGGAGATTACAATGCCAGTATACGTCAACTTCGACGTCCCGGCGGACCTTCAAGAGGACGCCCTCGAGGCCCTCGAGGTCGCCCGGGACACAGGTTCGGTAAAGAAAGGTACCAACGAAACGACCAAAGCGATCGAGCGGGGCAACGCCTCGCTCGTCGTCATCGCCGAGGACGTCCAGCCCGAGGAGATCGTGCTGCACCTCCCGGAGCTCGCCGACGAGAAGGGTATCCCCTTCGTCTTCGTCGAGACACAGGACGACGTCGGTCACGCTGCCGGCCTCGAGGTCGGCAGCGCCGCCGCCGCCATCACGGACGCCGGCGACGCCGAGGACGACGTCGAGGACATCGGTGGGAAGGTCGAGGAGCTCCGCTGAGATAACCAATGAGCGCAGAAGAATCAGCCAACGACTCCACGTCCGCCGAGGTCATCGAGGTCGTCGGCAAGACGGGGATGCACGGCGAGGCCATGCAGGTCAAATGCCGCATCCAGGAGGGCGAGAATCAGGGACGCATCATCACGCGAAACGTCCTGGGCCCGGTCCGCGAGGGCGACGTCCTGCAGCTTCGCGAGACCGCCCGGGAGGCCGACTCCATCGGGGGTCAATAATGGTCGAGACACGCACCTGCGATTACACCGGCGAGGATATCGAACCCGGAACGGGCGTCATGTTCGTCCGGACCGACGGCACCGTGCTCAACTTCGTCGACTCGAAGGCGGAGAAGAACTACTTCCTCGGGCGGGAAGCCCGCGATCTGGAGTGGACCGCCGCGGGCCGCGCCGAGAAGGAAGGCCGTGCGCGCGCAGCCGAGACGGCCGCAGCGGACACGGAAGCGTCCGCTAACGCCGGCGACGAGGGCAGCGAAGTCGCCGCCACCGGGGAGGAGACCGTCGACACGGACACAGAAACGGCCAAGGAAGTCACCGCGAACGACGACGTCGAGAGCGATGCCGGCGCCGAACAGGCCGAAACCGTCGAAAACGAGGACCTCGAAGAATGAGCGAGGAGCGAACCTTCGTGATGGTCAAGCCCGACGGCGTCCAACGTGGTTTGATCGGCGATGTCGTCTCCCGCTTCGAGGAGCGTGGCCTGAAGCTCGTCGGCGGGAAGTTCATGCGGATCGACGAGGAGCTCGCCCATGAACACTACGGCGAGCACGAGGACAAGCCCTTCTTCGAGGGGCTCGTCGACTTTATCACCGCTGGCCCGGTCTTCGCGATGGTCTGGGAGGGCCAGGACGCCACGCGACAAGTGAGGAGGATGATGGGCGAGACCGATCCCGCCGAATCCGCGCCCGGCACGATTCGCGGCGACTTCGGGCTGGATCTGGGTCGTAACGTCATCCACGGCTCGGATCACGCCGACGAGGGCGCAAACGAGCGCGAGATCGACCTCTTCTTCGACGACGAGGAGCTGCTCGACTACGAGCGGGTCGACGAGACCTGGCTCTACGAGTAGATCGAGCCGATCGCTACGGCGACCGTTTTCACCGTTTCACTGCGAGATCCCGTAGACGTCGTCCGACCAGTCCCTCGCTCCCGTGTCATAACAGGGCTGATCGCGGTCGATCCCGTCCAGCCGACGGCGGTCCTCCTCGTCGAGTTCCCGATCGACCACCGAGAGGTTCTCGCGGACGTGCTCGGCCGAGGAGGACTTGGGCAGGACGACGACGTCGTTCTCGATCGCCCAGCGAAGGGCGATCTGAGCGGGCGACGTGTCGTACTGCTGTGCGATCTCCCCGATCACCTCGTCATCGAAGACGTTCGTCCGGGCCAGCGGCGCGGCGGCCTCGATGACCGTCTCGGTCTCCCGGCAGTACTCGACGAGGTCGGGCCGTTGGAACCAGGGATGGAACTCGATCTGATTGACGGCGATGGGGACCTTCGAGACGTGCTGGGCGGCGCTGAGCTGGTAGGCGCTGAAGTTCGAGACGCCGACGTTCCGAACCAGTCCCCGCTCGTGGAGTCGTGCCATCCCGTTCAGGGTCTCGCGCAGCGAGATCGCGGGGTTGGGCCAGTGGATTAGGTACAGATCGAGGTAGTCGGTCCCCAGCCGGTCCAGCGAGGCCTCACAGGCCTCGATGACGGATTCGTACGCGAGGTTCGACGGGAGTACTTTGGAGGTGAGAAAGACGTCCTCGCGGTCGTAGTCGGCCAGCACGCCGCCGATCTCGGCCTCGTTCATGTAGCCCTCGGCAGTGTCGACGTGTCTGTAGCCGGCGTCGAGGGCTGCGCGCACGGATTCCTCGACGGTTTCACCCGCGATGTCCCAGGTCCCGAGGCCGACGGTCGGGATTTGATCGCCGCTCGGCAGCGTGTGTGTCGGAACGGTCATCGAATCGTGTAGAGGGGACGCACGGATCCACTTAATGGTTCAGGGGGTCGCGACCGGGGGCGAGACGGAAACCTACCGCCCGCTTCGAACTTCAGACGTGTTCACACCAGCGCTCGGTTCCTGCGAGCAGGTCCTTGATGGCGGTACACTGCGCTTTTGCCGTCTGATCGCCGAGTTCGGGTTTCCGGTCCGAGACGCAGGACTCCCAAGTGTCGCCGATCCCCTTCCAGTACTCTAGGACGCTCTACGGTCCCAGCCGTCGGAAAGTGCAGTGACGGTTCGACTCTCCTCGTCGCGACGAGCGCATCCGACAGGCCGTCGTCGCTCATGGCGGGACGAGAAGTGGACCGGAAAAAATCGTACGCGGCGGCTCAGTCAGCGCTCGCGGGCGTGCGCGTGACCTCGATCTCGCCGCGGTCGATCTCGGCTTCGAGTTCGCGGACGGCCTGCACCATGTTCTCCATCTTGCCGTAGGCCACCTCGCGGGGCAGGAGCTTCAGTCCGCAGTCCGGCGAAACAGTCAGCCGATCCGCAGGTACGACTTCGAGCCCCTTCTTGATGTTCTCCTTGATCTCGGCGACCGACTCGACCTCGGCGACGTGGACGTCCGTGACGCCAAGCGCGAGGTTGCCCGTGAACTCAGTCTCCTTGAACACGTCGAGCTGTTCGTAATCACCGTTCGCGAGTTCCAGGTCGTACTCGTCGACCGGATATTCGAGGATCTCGGGGTAGATTCTGGAGTAATCGCCGTAACAGACGTGCAGCCCGAGATAGACGTCCTCGTGGATCTCCTCGGCGATGCGTTCGAGACACTCGCCGACGATCGCGTGGTCGTCGGGCGTAGTCGCCAGTGCGGGCTCGTCGATCTGGATGTAGCGCGCGCCCGCATCGACGAGCTTCTCGATCTCCTCGTTGACGAGGTCGGCCAGGTCGTAGGCCAGTTCCTCCTCGGTGTCATAGGCCTCGTTGAACGACCAGTTCGCGAGCGTGTAGGGCCCCGTGATCGGGACCTTGACCGGGCGGTCGGTCAGACCGGCGGCGAACTCGTACTCCTCTACTAACCAGCTCTCGTCGTAGCTGACCTCGCTGGTCACGGAGGGTTTGTCGAAGTAGTTGTGTCCCCAGACCTTGACAGGTCCATTAAATTCGTAGCCGTCGATCCGGTGGGCGAAGAACTCGACCATCTCGTTTCTCCGGACCTCGCCGTCGACGAGCACGTCCAGGCCTGCTCGCTCGTGTTCATCGGTGATGACCCGGGCGGCGTCGTCGGTCGCCTCCGCCCAGTCCTCGTCGTCGAAGCTCGCCTCCTCGTCCTCCCAGAGGTCCCGGACCCGGTGGAGCCACTTGGGTTTGGGGTAGCTCCCCACCACGGTCGTCATGATGAACGTCTCGTTGTCGTGGTCCGGCCGGCGGAACTGTTCTCGATTGCTCATGCCGTCACCTCCTCACGGGCCGCGACCTCGCCCAGTGCCGCGAGCTTCTCCTTGTACTTGTTCTCGGGCAGGTAGAACAGTTCGGTGTTGGTGGTCACGTAGGTCGTCTCGAACTCCTCGGCGGGCAGGCGCTCGCCGATCCAGTCGATCCGTTCGGAAATCGTCTCGGGGCTTTCTACCAGTGTGTTCTGGCCGTCGAGCAGGCCCAGCGCGATCGAATCCTTGGTGCCGTACTCCTGAATGTTATAGAGATTGTCCTCGACGTCGCTGACGAAGTCGTAGCCCACGGCGTCGATGTCGGCGTCGAGCAGGTGGGCGTGAACCTTCTCTTCGAGCGCCCCCCAGTAGGTGTGGACGATCACATCGGCGTCGGTCGCCGCGGCCACGCGGGAAATCGCCTCGCTTGCCCGTTCGTCCTCGCCGTCGTTCGGTGAGTTCTCGACCAGCGACGGTTCGAGCAGGAACAGCGTCTCGTGGGACGGGAACGCCTCGACCTCGCCGGCGAGGAAGTCCGCGATCGCGTCGAGGAAATCGCCCTCCCGGTAGTGCTCGTTGCTCGCCAGATCCGCAAGCGAGTACGGACCCGGAAGCACGGCTTGCAGCGAGTCCGTGAACTCGCTGGCCGATTCGAGCTCGCGGGCGACGTCGCCACTTGCGGTCAGTTCGCCGGTCACGACGGGGTCGCGGTAGAAGTTGTTGTTATCGTAGTACCGGACGATCCCGCGGGTCTCGACGCTCTCGTGGACCGCAAGCGGGTGGGCAAGCATGTCGTCCCATCGAGCCTGCCCCTCGGTGACGAGGTCGAGGCCGGCCTCGTGCTGGTCGACAACGAACTCCTCGCGAACGTCGTCGTAGGTCGCAGTGATCGCCTCGCCCTCGTCGCCGCCTATCAGATCGTGTTTCTGGTGGCCCTTCAGACTCGAAAGCGAGTCCTTTGCCCAGTCCGGAAGCGGGTACAGCCCCGGGGTCGTCGTGACTACGGTCATCTGCTCGGCGCTTGGTGATGCGACTGTTTAATATTTCCCATTCTGATTAATACCTACGAGTAATCTTCCGTGGTGTACTCTTCGATTCGATCGGGCTGACAGTTAGCGTTCCAGACGGAGGATCGACAGCACCTCGAAGGGGAACGACTTCTCGGCGACGACGCTTGCCTCGAACCCCCGGTCGTTGGCGTACGCCACGACCGCGTCGAAATCCGTGAGGCTGCTGACGAGCAACAGGACGATCCCACTGGGTGCGAGAACCCGTCCCACCTCGTCCAGAAACGGCTCGATCACTGCCCGACCCGACTGGCCTCCGGACAGCGCGACCTCCATCCAGTCGTCCCACTCGTTTTCGGGGTCGGTCGGCAGGTAGGGCGGGTTGAACGCCACGGCGTCGAAGACGTTCGAGGCGAAGGGAGCGAGCAGGTCGCCTCGAACCGTTTCGAGGCCGCGCTCGCGGGCTCGTCTGCAGGCGTGGGGGTTGAGGTCCGAGGCGATCACGCGTGCGCCGGTCTCCGCGATTCGCGCGCCGACGTGGCCCGAGCCGGTGCCACAGTCGAGTACGGCCCAGTTCGGTTCGACGATTCGAGCCGCGGCCCCGGCCAGCAGCTCCGAGTCCTCGGCGGCCCCGTAGACCTCGGTTTCGATCCCACGGCGGTCGGCGAGGTCGCGGCTCACCGCTCGCCCCCGTCGGCTTCCGCCGACTCGGGTCGCGAGAGGGGAGCGGCCGCGTCGATCCGATTCGAACGTTTGCACCGGAAGAACGGACTGAATCTTCCCTCCCAACGGTCCGATCCGGCGGTCACCTCGATCGTCGGCTGGTTCGCACGCCGGTGCCTGACGAGGAGGGCGTTACTCACTCGGCGCCCCCCGTTCTCGTGCCAGTTCACAGAGCGCAGCGAACTCCGCCGGCGCGAGCGTCCCGGCACGTCGACTCATCAACTCCTCGTCCGCGGCCTCAACGACGGCGTCGGGATCCGAGATCTCGGAGATGTGGCCCGTGTTGCGGATGGCGTTTCTGAGGGTTTTGCGCCGCTGGGTGAACAGCGCCTTGACGAACCGCAGGAAAAACGCCTCGTCGGCGACGGTGTACTCGGGCGAGCGGGGCCGGGCGCGAACCACCGCACTCTCGACGGCCGGCGACGGGGAAAACGCTTCTTTGGGGACCGTCTCGACGATCTCGCAGTCGGCGTAGTGCTGGGCCGATACCGACAGCCGACCGTATTCGGGGGTGTTCGGCGCTGCGACCATCCGCTCTGCGAACTCCTTTTGAAACATCAGTACGAGCGGCCGGTTCTGGGGAAACAGCCGGAAGGCGATCTGGCTGGAGACGCCGTACGGGAGGTTCGAGACGCTGGCCGAAAAGTCGGGCAGCGAAACCTCGAGCGCGTCGCCCTCGACGATCTCCACTCGTCCGGCGTCGATCTCGGGGGCGAACTCCTCGCGGAGAAAGGAGACGAATGCGGGATCGCGCTCGATCGCGGTGACCCGATCGGCTACCCGACAGAGCCGGTCGGTCAGCGCGCCGGGACCCGCACCGATTTCGAGAACGTGCGAGCAGTCGGCGTCGATCTCGCTCGCGTAGTCGGGAAGGCGATCGAGCACGCGGTCGTCGATCAGGAAGTGTTGATCCGCGTTGGGATCGCCACGAACTCCGGCGCGAGCGAGCAGGCCGTCCGGATCTCTCATTTCGCAGGCGTAGACGACCGGTCAGTGTAAACCTCTCGTTGTTGTCCGGAAGACGCGTCGATCGGGGACGGTTCGAGTCGATCGTTCGCGATAGCTCGGTCGGTCACACCTCCCCGCGAACGAACAGTCGGTATTTGAGGTCGTCCTCGCGCAGCTCCTCAAGGATGCGCTCGGCGAGGATGCCCTTCGGGTCGTGAAGCCCTGTGACCCGCTCGTCGATCTCCTCGAAGCTCTCGAAGGGCTGGCGCTTTCGCTCGTCGAGGATCGTGTTTCTGAGCTTCTTCCCGATACCGGGCAGCAAATTGAGCTGATGGAGGCGAAGGGTGATCGGCTGGGCGTCGTTGTAGATGGCGACGAACCGTTGTTCTTCGTCCTCGATGAGGTCCTCGATGACGTATTCGAGCTCGGAGCGTGCGCCGCTCGAGAGGGCCTCGTAGTCAATCGAGCGGACGCGTTCGACGCCGTTCGGGGAGTCCTCGATATCCAGCCAGTCGCCGATCTTGATACCCGAATCGTCGGTGAGGGTGAGTTCGGAGAGAGTGAACTGTTCGCTGTCGAGGGCGAACGCGAGCGGCGGTTTCTGGTAGCCCGGCCGATCGTCGTCGGCGCGACCGTGGGGGAGATAATCGAGGACGATCGCCTCCCCATCGTGGTCTGCGTCGCTCTCGCTCATGGCGATTGCTACGCGAAGTGGCCACTTAAAGAGTCGGCCGTCTACGCGTACTGCGAGACGACGTTCAGGATCTCGTCGAGTTCGTCGCCCGAAAGCGAGTAGCGCTCCTGGGCGTACACGGATCGCAACTCGTCGCGGTCCCGCGGCAGGAGATCCGCAATCTTGTAGGCGGTTGCCTCCGTGACTTTCTCGAGTTCCGCGAGGTCCGAGACGAGCGCCCGGGCGTCCTCCGGCGAGAGGACCGTAAACCGGTTGACGTGCTCGATCGAGCGCGCGAGCTCGTAGCGCATCTCACGGTCCGGATCGGCGGCTCGATCGGCTTCGACCTCGGCCAACAGGGTCTTGGCCTCGGAAACAGTGAGGAACTCCTCGCCGACGACCTCCTTGAAGATCGTCATTCCTGGGCGCGTAGGTGGGCGGGCTTTGCGATCAGTGTCTTTCGCTTGCCGCCGTCGGTGATCTCGACCTTGTAGGCGGTTCCCTGTTTACCGGCGACGACGCCGGTGTGGCCGTTGAATCGGGGATGGAAGCGTCCCTTGGCAACGCTCGGGTCGATCTTGAGGTGGACGCGCTGGCCCTCCTCGTAGCTGGCGACGGCGCGCTGTGGCGGAGAGGTCCCGCGTTCGCGTGGATGGTTCGAGAGCTTCTTGCGTGTGCTGTTGAGGGGTCCGTTTGAACTCGGCATAGTCGTACCGACGAATTACTCCGTGACGGTTATAAATCGTATGATACGCCCGCACCGTTGTTCGCCCGCTCGCGTTCTTGTCCGCCGACGAAAGCGTCCGGACTCGAAAGCCAAGCAGACGGGAGTTCAGCGCCGCCACGGCAGGAATCCCCGATACTCCAATCGGGCTTCGGGAATCGGCCGGACGACCCCGAACCAGATGCGATACGTGATTCTCCCGAGGCTGTTTCCGAGGACGAACGACCACGAGTCAGCGGGATCGTTCGAGTGGAATCGCTGCTGCAGGACCGTCCACCCGAGTGTGAACCCGAGCCGTCGTCGGAGAGTGCTGCGGATACCACCGACGTTTCGGTCGTCTATATACTGGATTCCGACGGCCGAAAGCGTGCCGAAGACGGCCCCCCGAACCGAGAACGAATTCGGTTCCGGTGCGTCGTCGTCAACCTCGGCAGCCGCTCGTTGTACCCGGCGGACGAACACAGCGCCCGACAGACCGATTAGTCCACTAAGGAGGTCCCAGAGGACGATCCTCGTTTCAGTTCGCATAAATTCTGTTGTGTGGAAGCTACTCATAGATCTACCGACCAGCGACCGACGACAAGAGTAATCGGCCCCGCCACTCGACAGGAGACATGGACGACTCCGAAAAGCGAATCGAACCACGGATCGAGACCCGCGCGATTCACGCCGGACAGGACCCCGACGAGGAGACCGGTGCGCTGATGACGCCCATCCACGCCAACTCCACGTACGTTCAGGACGCCCCGGGCGAACATCGGGGCTACGAGTATTCCCGTACTGGGAACCCCACCCGCACCGACCTGGAGGAAAACCTCGCTTCCTTGGAGGGCGGGGAGTTCGGGCGGGCCTTCTCCTCGGGGATGGGCGCGATCAACACCGTGATGAACCTGCTCGAATCTGGCGATCACGTCGTCACCGGCGAGGACGTCTACGGCGGAACCCACCGCATTTTCACGCGGGTCTACGAGGAGTACGACATCGAGTTCACGTTCGTGGACATGACCGACCTCTCTGAGATCGAGTCGGCCTTTCGGGACACCACCGAGTTGCTCTGGCTCGAAACGCCTACGAACCCCCTGATGAGCATCGTCGACATCGAGGGCGCAAGCGAGATCGCACGCGAACACGACGCGCTCTGTGCCATCGACAACACCTTCGCCACGCCGTACCTCCAGCGCCCGCTCGAACTCGGTGCGGACATCGTCTGTCACTCGCTGACGAAGTACCTCGGCGGACACTCGGACGTGGTTGCCGGCGCGCTCGTGACAAACGACGCGGAGCTCGACGAACGACTAGGGTTCTATCAGAACTCGGTGGGCGCAACGCCCGGCCCCTTCGACTGCTTTCTGGTTCTCCGTGGCACCAAAACCCTGCCCGTCAGAATGGACCGCCACTGCGAGAACGCCCGAAAGATTGCGAACTGGCTCGCGGATCACTCCGACGTCGAGCGGGTGTTCTACCCCGGTCTCGATTCCCATCCCGGCCACGAAATCGCCGTCGAACAGATGGACGACTTCGGCGGGATGCTGAGCTTCGAACTCGATGGCTCCTTGGAGCAGGCCAGCGCACTGGTTTCGGAAACCGAGATCTTCACGCTTGCCGAGAGTCTGGGCGGCGTCGAGAGCCTGATCGAACAGCCCGCGCCGATGACCCACGCGGCGATCCCTCGTGAGGAGCGGATCGCGGCGGGACTGACCGACGGCCTGATTCGGGTGAGCGTCGGCATCGAGAGCGTCGAGGACCAGATCGCGGATCTGGAGCAGGCGATCGACACCGCTACGAACTGAGTGTCGTCCACGATGGGGCGGTGGCCTCGCTCAGCGGCCGCCGAATCGGCGGCCGCTGAGCGAACGGGGAAAGGCTGGTCCCCGAAAAGTGGCGCGGAATCCCGCGCCACGACCTCCCGGACCTGGTGGTTATAGAAAACCGGAGGTTTTCCGGAGCCGAAAAGACCGCGAAGGGTCTCCCCTTGGACATGAAAAGGGCGAGCAGGGCGAGGTTGCGGAGCAACCTCGCGTGCGAACGGGACGCTTCACGTCCCGTGAGTGATGCCTCTCAAGGCCGAGTGAGGGCTTTCAGATGCGACCGACGTTCTCGACTTCGACGCTTTCGACGCCCTCGACCTCCGAGAAGCTCTCCTCGACGGCCTCCGTACCACCGGCGTCGTCGGGGACGATCACGGTCGGGAGCAGCGCGACCAGTCCGAACGCGACGTCATCACGTTCGAAGCCGTTGATCTTCGCACCCTCGGGAAGCGCCCCCTCCAGTCGGTCCTGAAGTTCGTCGAGGTCGATCTCCGGATCCTGGGGCATGACCTTGAGCTTGGCAGCGACCTTTCCCATCGTTATGGCCCCGTGAAGCCACAGTCGGGACATTTATACAGGTTGCTCTGCTTGCGGCATTTCGCACAGCGATAGATCTGGGATCCGCAGTCGGGGCACTTGAATCGGGCGGCGTTGGTCCCCGAGATGTTGATCCCGCACGAGACGCATTGTCGCGCCTCTTGTTGCTGGGATTGGCTCATGAATTGCCCTTTCGTCGCGTTGCTTTTAACCGTTGTCGTTCGAGGTTGCGAAACCAGTTCGAACGGGGCCCACGACAGCGAGGTCGCATACGTGTAGACGAACGTGACGTTGTCATCGAAACTGAATGCTGCGTCAGATTCCGTAGTAGAACAGTGCGATCGGTCCGATCAACACCCCCATCAGGTGGACTCGATTCGCGCCGAAACGCACGGGGATGAAGCCGACGATCGCGCTCACGGAGAACACGACGATCCCGATCGCGCCCGCGAAGACGTACGAGAGGACCACGAGCAACGCGAGAATGACGAGACAGAGCTTCATGTAATCGAGGGTGCTGATCACACGGAGATACCAGTCGCCGACGACCAACACGAGGACGAACCCGATCGCAGCGGCGATAGCGACGGCCGAAAGGAGCACAGGAAGGTTCAGCGGTACCTCGGCGCGTTCGACGGCGACGAGCACACCCGTTCGTGGCGCGCCGAGCGCGACGAACGCGAACAGCGCGAAGATCGTATTGGCCGTGTTCACGCCACTGGTCGCGATCACGAATCCGCGATCCCCGCTCGATCCGGGGAGCGCCAGCAGCGCGAGGACGGCCGCGATGGCACTGGAAACGCCGGGCAGGTAGCCCACGACCGCACCCGCGAGCGCACCGGCCGCCGCCGGCAGCAACACTGCCTGCCGCGGGATCGTAATGGTATCGACGGTCTGCTCGGGAATCCCCGATCCACCCATCGCGTCGATCAGGATCGGCGCGCCGAACAGCCCCGCGAAGAGCGGCGCGAGGATGTCGCCATACAGTGGCGCCGCGGGGTCGAGATCGAGCGCCGTGGTTCCCAACAGGGCGCTGGTTCCGAAGGCCAGCAGCCCGCCGACGAGTCCCGAGAGTGTAGTTTCGGTGAGGAGCATGATCACGACCACACACCCGAGAACCAGCGGCATGTGCTCGACGAGCGTGGGCCAGAGTTCGACCATCACTAGCGTCACCGGAACCGCGAGCGGGACGGCGAACACCACTGCCAGCGCGCTGCCCATCGCCGAGAGCCGCAACGCCTCGTAGCCCCGCCCGTCGAGTACGAGACGATGCCCGGGAAGGGCCGCCACCGCCATCTCCGCGTCGGGCACTCCAAGAGCCAGCGCCGGCACCACGTCGAGAAAGGTGTGGACGACGCCGGCGGACAGCATTGCGGCGCCGACCAACAGTGGTGGGCCCGGCATGAGGGGCGCCATTCCGGCCAGGATCAGCGCGAAGTTGTTCGCGTGCAGCCCCGGCGTGAGTCCACTCAGCGTACCCAACAGCGCGCCGCCCAGCACGAACGCCAGCGATTGCAGGGCGAAGGCGGGATCGAGCGAGACGGAAATGCCGGGATCCACGCACCTTCTGGAACCGTACTCCTATTTGAACGTCCGGGATGAGACGCACGGTTACGCGGTCGCTACTCGCCGGAAAATAAACGGAAAGAACTGATCGTCGAGGCGTCTAACCGAACAGCTGGCCGAGACCCTCGCCGCCGTCGCCCTCGTCCTCGTCGTCTTCTTCCTCTTCCGCTTCGGCCGCTTCTTCGGCTTCTTCCTCGTCGCCCTCGTCGGCTGCCTCGCTCTCGCCGCCCGCGGCGGCACCGCCCGAGGCCCCGCCCGCTGCGGGGACCGCGGCGGCCTGCTCGACGGCCTCGTTGATGTCGACGTCCTCGAGCGCGGCGACGAGCGCCTTCACTCGGGACTCCTCGACGTCGGTGCCGGCGGCCTCAAGGACGCTGGTCAGGTTGTCTTCGTTGATCTCTTCGCCGGTCTCGTTCAGGATGAGTGCTGCGTAAACGTATTCCATTGTAAGTATCTCCTCGTTATCCGAACATCGCTCCGAGCCCGTCGCCACCCGAGTCGTCGTCATCGTCGTCGTCCTCGGGTTCGGCGTCGGCCTCGTCTTCGTCAGGCTGTTCTTCCTCGTCCGCATCCGCGTCGGCGTCCTCCTCGGCGGGAGCCGCGGGCGCTTCGACGCCGCGCAGCTCCTCGGGAAGGGCCTCCTCGTCGTCGATCTGTGCGGCAAGGGCGCGCACCTGCGCGTCGGCCTTGCTCACGAGATCGGGTGCGAGATCGGGGCTCTCGATGGCGGCCTGCAGGCCGAGGCTTTTGGCCTCGCCCGTGGCCTTCGAGAGCAGGTTGGGTGCGGTCTGGGTCGTCGGGTAGACGGCGTTGATCGAGAGGTTCCGTGCGCTCGCGGCGGCGGCCTCGAAGTCCGCACGGTACTCGTCGACGTCGATAGCGAGGTCCTCGGGATCGAAGAGGATGCCCTCGCTGTAGACGGATCGAAGGTCGAGACCGACCTCCTTGGGCTCGATACCCAGTTCCGAGAGGACGTTCGCGAGGTCCTGTGAGACCTCCTCGCCCTCCGAGAGGACCTGCGAGTCCTCGGTGACGTGGATCGAGCCGTCCTGGATCCGCGCGGCGGCTCCGACCTGCTGGAGTTCGCCAACGAACGGACCGGGATCCACACCCGTATCCCCTTCGGGGATGACGATGTCGTTCGGGGCGACCTCGCCGGCACCGATGGGTGCGGGCGATTTCGACTCCTCGAGCTGTTTGTACAGCCCGAAGGGGTTGTCGTTGGTCCCGATAACGCCGACCTGCCCCGCGACGTGTTCGGTGAGGTCGTCGAGTCCATCGCCGACGTCCTCGAGCGCGCGGGTGAGCAGCGTGTTTCGGCTGACCCGCAGCTCCGCGCTACCGTGGAGATCACGGCGCATGTTCTGGAGCTGGCGGCTCGGAATGCCGGCGATGTTGACGACGCCGACGCTCGCATACGAATCGAGCATCTCGACGAGTTCGTCGACCTCCTCGCGCTTCCACTCGGGGAGGTTCTGGGTCTTGCGTTCGCCTTCGGCTTGTGCGCTCATCTAGGCCACCTCCACGGCCGGCCCCATCGTCGTCTTGACGTAGACCGAATCGATGTTGAGCGGGCCCTTCTCCAGGTCGCCGTACAGTCGACGCAGAATCGTGTCGATGTTGTCGCCGATCTCCTCGGCGGACATCTCCTCGCTGCCGACGAGCGCGTGGAACGTACGTCGGTCACGACTGCGGAGCTGTACCGTGTTTTTCATCCGGTTGACGGTCTCGACGACGTCCTCGTCGGGCTGGAGTGGCGTCGGCATCTTCCCGCGGGGGCCGAGCACCTGCCCGAGTGATGCACCGATGGTGGGCATCATCGAGGCTTCGGCGATGAAGAAGTCTGTTTCGTCGGCGAGGTCTTTCGCGGCGTCCTGGTCGTCGCCCAGATCGTCGAGGTCATCACTAGAGAAGACCTCGTCGGCGACTTCCTCGGCTCGGACGGCGGTTTCGCCCTCGGCGAAGACGACGATACGCGTGTCCTGTCCCGTTCCCGAGGGAAGGACAATGCTCTCGTCGACGCGGTTCGACGGATCGTTGAGATCGAGATCGCGCAGGTTGATCGCGAGGTCGACCGTTTCGCGGAAGTTCCGCTCCGGTCGGTCCTCGAGTGCGCGAGTGACTGCTTGTTCTATGTCCTGATCTGCCATTGTTCACCTCCGTAGTACGACTGCGAGTCTGCTACGGTGTGAAACAGGCCGTACCTGTCTCGGCTGAAAGAAGTGGAATTGGCAACTTAAACCCGTCGAACCGTAATCGCACACCGGCCGAAAACGCTTCCCGCGGGCCTCGGTAACGGGTGGTATGAGCGCTCCCCCGTTGCTCGCTGCGTGCGCGCTCGCGGCAGTCCACGTGCTTGCCGGTCGGCTCCGTGGCCTCGACCGGATCCCCCGTAGTCGGTGGCTCTCCTTCGGCGGTGGGGTCTCCGTCGCGTACGTCTTCGTCCATATGCTACCCGAACTGAACGAACACCAGCGTGCGTTCGGGAACGTAGTCCCCCTCGCGGGATTCCTCGATCATCACGTCTACCTCGTTTCCCTCGCCGGATTCGTCGCGTTCTACGGGCTCGAACGCCTCGCCCAGCGCTCCCCCGACGACGAGGGTCGAGCCACCCGCGTCTTCCGGATTCACGTCGGTTCCTTCGGCTGTTACAACTGTCTCGTCGGCTACCTCCTCGTCCACCGTATCGAACCCGGCGTCGAGTCGCTACTGCTCTTCACCGCGGCGATGACGCTTCACTTCCTCGTCAACGACTACGGGCTCCGTCACCACCACGAGGGGAGCTACCACCGCGTCGGCCGATGGGTGCTCGCGGGTGGCGTGTTGGTCGGTTGGGCGCTCGGGACGACGGTGACGCTCGACGAGATCGTACTCGCCGTTCCGGTCGGGTTTCTCGGTGGCGGGGTCGTACTCAACGTCATCAAAGAGGAACTGCCCGCCGAACGCGAGAGCCGTTTTTGTGCCTTCTCCCTCGGAACGGCGGGCTACGCCGCCCTGCTACTCGCGATCTAAATCACTCCTCGGCGTCGATTTCGAGCTCGTCGTCGCCGCGCGTCCATTCCATCTCGATCTCAAACTCGCGTTCGTCCTCGTCGTCCTCGAGTTCGACCTCGAACTCCACGGTCTCGGCGGGGTCGACATCGACCTCGATGTCGCCGAGAACCACGGTGAAGGCCTCCTCCGAACGCAGTCCGTCCGCGATCTCCTCGAAGTAGGTCGCGGCTTCCTCCCGAGTCAACTCGGCTTCGTGTTCGATTTCTCCGGCCATAGCACCTGCTATGTCACGCGGATAGCGGGTAAAACTGTCGCCCTCAGGCCGCGACTTCCTCGGCGAACTGGTCGTCGTACTCGCCCGAGTCGAGGCGCTCCTTGAACTCGCGGGGGTTCTCGCCCTCGATGGTGACGCCAAGCGAGGTGCAGGTCCCGACGACCTCCTTTGCGGCGCCCTTCAGATCGTAGGCCAGCAGGTCGGGCAGCTTCTGCTCTGCGATCTGTTTCACTTGGTCGACCGAGAGGTCCGCGACGAAGTCCTTCTGGGGTTCGCCGCTACCGGTGTCGAAGCCGGCTTCGTCCTTGATCAGCGCCGCCGTTGGCGGGACGCCGACGTCGATCTCGAAGGAGCCGTCGTCCTCGTAGGTGATCGTCACGGGGACTTCGGTGCCGTCGAAGGCCTCGGTCTGGTCGTTGATCTCCTGAACGACGGCCTGTACGTCTACGGGGGTAGGTCCGAGCTCGGGACCGAGCGGTGGGCCGGGGGTGGCCTCGCCGCCCGGAACGAGCGCTTCGATCGTTCCAGCCATACCCCAAGGAACCGCGGCGCGAGTGTTAAGCCTTGCTAACTCGCTCAGCTCGTTCTCGACGGCGTTCCGACGGCGTGTTGACGGTTCGGATCACTGGATCGTCAGTCCGTGCCGGGAGAGATAGGCGTTGACGGCCTTGATCTCGACGGGGCTACCGATGATCCGGACGCTGCCGGATTCTTCAACGATCGTCACGGTAAACGCCGAGTCGACCTCCTCGCGGATCCCGTCGAGCGCGGCCCGCGGAAGCACGATCTGGGTGCTATCTCGAAGCCGTGACGGGTCGGGCATCGTACAATTTTACCGATACAATCGAGTGATATCAACCTATCGAAGTCCGGTCCGAACGCCCATATACAGGGTCGCAGACGGCCGAGTCGCCCCCGACGGGGCGACCCAACGGTGTAAACGGAAAGGGTTTTTCGACTCAGGAAGCCAGTATCGACCAATGGGACTGGAAGAGGACATCGAGGCGATCGAAGAGGAGATCGCCTCGACGCCGTACAACAAGTCGACCGAGGCCCACATCGGCCGGCTGAAGGCGAAACTCGCCGACAAGAAGGAGAAACTCGAAAACCAGTCCTCCGCCGGCGGCGGCAGCGGCTACGCCGTCGAGAAGACCGGCGACGCCACCGTTGCCCTGGTGGGCTTTCCGAGCGTCGGCAAATCCACCCTGCTGAACGCCCTGACCAACGCCGAAAGCGAGGTCGGCTCCTACGAGTTCACCACCCTCAACGTCAACCCCGGAATGCTGCAGTACCGCGGCGCGAACATCCAGATCATGGACGTTCCGGGGCTGATCGAAGGGGCCGCGAGCGGCCGGGGTGGCGGCCAGGAAGTCCTCTCGGTCGTGCGCGCGGCGGACCTCGTCGTCTTCATGCTCTCGGTATTCGAGATCGACCAGTACGAACGCCTCCGTGAGGAGCTCTATGCGAACAAGGTGCGCCTCGACACGGAGCCGCCGAGCCTCTCGGTGATCAAGAAGGGGCGAGGCGGGATCCGCGTGACCACCAGCGGCGATCCGGGCCTCCCGAAGGACGTGATCAAGGAGGTGCTTCGCGAAAACGGCTACGTCAACGCGAACGTCACGGTTCGAGAGGAACTCGACGTGGATCGCCTGATCGACTCGATCATGGAAAACAGGGTGTATCTCCCCTCGATCGTGACGGTCAACAAGGCCGACCTGATCGACCGAGACTACTTAGAGACCGTCTACGAGGACCTCCGGGCACACGATCTCGACCCCGAGGAGGTAACGTTCATCTCCGCCGAGGAGGAGAGGGGCCTCGACGGCCTCAAGGAGCGTATCTGGCAAACGCTCGGGCTGATGCGGATCTACATGGACAAGCCCGGCCGCGGGGTCGACTACGAGGAGCCGTTGATCCTCGAAGAAGGTAGCGACATCGAGGACGCGATGGAGAAACTCGGCGGGGAGTTCGAGGAGCGCTTCCGGTTCGCCCGTGTTTCCGGCCCGAGCGCGAAACACGACGAACAGCAGGTCGGCACCGACCACGAACTCGCCGACGAGGACGTCGTGAAGTTCATCCTCCGCCGGTAGTCCGATCGGCCATGGCCGGGTTTTTTGTCGACTTTCGTCGAACGTTCCGGGCATGTCCATCTCCGCATTCGGTGCGCTCTCGCTCGTCCCGCCACTCTTGGCGATCGTGCTCGCGATCGCGAGCCGGCGACCGGTCCCGGCACTCTTCGTCGGGGTCTGGTCGGGAGGGCTCATTTACACGTTCGGTGACAGCGTCGGCTACGCGTCGTCGCTGACGGGCGGGATGCCCGTCCTCGACGAGGGACTGGCCGTTCTCGTCGCCGTCTTTCTGGGGTTCGCTCAGGCCGTCCAGTGGATCGTCGAGTCGATCGGCGACGACACGTTCCACGCCCAGATCCTGTTGTTCACGATCCTGCTTGGGTCGGGCGTCGCGCTGATCTGGCAGCTCGGCGGCTCGCTCGCGGTCAGGCGGGCCGTCGCCGACCGCCTCGACACCCGGCGAAAGGTCGGGATCACGGCGTGGGCGCTCGGGCTGTTGATGTTCTTCGACGACTACGCCAACACCGCCATCGTCGGCAGCGTGATGAAGGACCTCTCGGATCAGCTGCGTGTCTCCCGCGAGAAGCTCTCGTACATCGTGGACTCGACCGCCGCGCCGGTCGCGACGCTTGGCCTCTCGAACTGGGTCGCCTTCCAGATCGGGATGGTCCAGGAGGGCTACGAGATCGCCGGGATCGCCGCCGACGCCCCCTCGGCGTTCGCGACCTACGTCGGGTCGATCCCCTACAACGTCTACTCGATCTTCGCGATCCTCATGGTGGCGTTGATCGTCCTGAGCGGCCGGGATTTCGGCGAGATGCTCGCGGCCGAGCATCGCTCGGTCCGCACGGGACGGCTCACCCGCGAGGGCGCGACCCCGATGCAGGCCATCGAGAGCGAACTCGGCGAGCCGAGCACCGACGAGCCGATGTTGCGCAGCTTCGCGATCCCCGTCGTCGCGCTGGTCGTCACCGCGATCGCGGGGGCGCTCCTCAGCGGCTACGCGCCCGGCGCGTCGGCGCTCGACGTCCTCGACGGGGCCGACTGGGGCGCGGCGCTGCTATGGGGGGCGTTCGCGATGGTCTTCGCGGCGCTTGCGGTCGGTTTTTACTACCGGATCTTCTCGCTCGAAACCGGAATCGAGGGCGTCATCGACGGCTTCTCGATCATGCTCACCGCCGTGACGATCCTGGTTCTCGCGTGGGCGATCAGCACGGTCGCCGAGGTACTCGAAACGGGCGTCTACGTCGCCGGGATCGCCGAAGGCGTCGTCTCGCCGGCCCTGCTGCCGGTGGTCGTGCTCTTCACCGCGGCGTTCATCTCCTTTTCGATGGGATCGTCGTGGGCGACGATGGGCGTGTTGACCCCGATCGCGATCTCGGTGGCGTGGGAGCTTACGGGGAGCTACGAATTGATGCCCGTGATCGTCGGCGCGGTGTTCTCGGGGGCGATCTTCGGCGACCACACCTCGCCCATCTCGGATACGACGGTCCTCTCGGCGACGTTTACGGGTGCAGATCTGATCGACCACGTCCGTACTCAGATCTACTACGCCGGCACCGTCGTCGTCGTCACGACGGTCTGTTATCTCCTCTACGGCTACCTCGGCCTCCCGCCGCTGTTCTACCTCCCGATCGGCCTGCTGTTGCTCGTCGCGCTCGTCTACGGGCTCTCCGAGCTCGACGGGCGCCGACAGGGGCTCTCGCCGACGGTATCGTCCTCCTCGGGAGGTGGAGACGATCCCCCGACCGGGGACTGATCGGGCCGGGACTTACCTGTGCGGTCGAACGAAGGGGACGACCGACGCCGTGAGTTCCGCGATGATCGCGATCCGAATGATATACGAGAGGAGGACGGCCAACGGCGCGAAACCGGCCATCCCGGCGAGCAGCGCGAACGCCTCCGGATACGGTGGAGCGGTCATGAACACGAACAGGATGCCGACGAGTGCCACCTCGGCGGGGCCGCCGACGTACAGGAGCATCCGCGAGAGTCGCGGGAGCTCGCGCTGAATGTACAGCGTCCGGAAGTACTGGCGGCTGACGTCGATCAGCACGAGGTGATCGTGAAGCACTGATAGGCGATGGTCGATCGACGCCGGTAGCGAGCCGCCGTTTCGCAGCCGGTCGACCGTCCGGATGTGGGACCCGTAATCAACGTACAGCGCACGGACGAGCGCCTCGAACGGGCGAACGTCGTCGTCCTTGACGACGGTGTCGACGGTCTCGACGGTCTCGATGACTTCCTCGACGAGCGCCGCGAGTCGCTGTCGGTCCCGCTCGTCGAGCCTAGTCGCGTCGAGGTCGATTCCCCGTGCCACTTCGAGGGTGCTCGTCAGGACCACGTCGAGGAACCTCGGTGCCGTGATCGGCAGTGCGGTCTCGCCGGTCGTCTCGGCGACCCGCTCGCGGAACTCCGCGACGTCCTCGATCGTTCCGAGGCGCTCGCCGGGTGTGACGAGTTCCCGCGAAAGGACGAGCTGATCGATCGCGATGACGATCGAGATGAGGGCGAGGTTCCCCGCAATGAGGCCGCTCATGGCTGAGAACGCCGGCTCGGCGTCGGCGATCGGGCCGAACAGTTCGAGACAGAGCGCGAAGGCGATCGTCGCAGACAGGAGGAGGACGCCCGCGACCATCCGGCGACTTCCATCGAGGAGAACCCAGCGCGAGAGCGCGCCGATGTACCCTCTGACCGTCTCACCATGGGGTGTGGCCGGCTCGACGGGTTCGTCCATTCTCTACTCGCTTACGAGCGCGCGATAAAAACCCGTCGAAGCGCGTGATATCGCGGGCTGTGCGCTTCGCGACCGGTTCGACTATACTGTTCGAGACGAATTCCCGCGTATGTCCCGCGGTGTCGGTGAGTTCGAGCTCATTCAGGGAGCGATCCCCGACTCGATCGCGATACTGTTCGCGTTGCTCACCCAGTTGGGCGACATCTGGTTCGTGACGGTGCTGTTTCTGGTTCTCGCGGTCCGGTACGACGGGCCCGATCGGGATCGGATCGTCGCCGCGGGCGGCCTGGTGATCGGTGCAATAGCTCTCGTTCTGATCGCCAAGGAGGTCTTCGCGCTGCCCCGTCCCGACCGGCCGTTAGTCGCACTCGAAGCGCTTCCGGCACTGTACCGGCCGATCTACTCGCTGACCGGCTACGCTAGCGGCTACGGCTTTCCGAGCGGTCACGCCGTCGTCTCGACGGCGGTGTATCTCTCGTTGGCGACGGTGCTACCGGTGAGCACGCGGCGGCGTCGCTACACCGCTGCGACGGTGCTCATCGCCGTCGTGAGCTTCTGCCGGGTCGCGCTCGGCCTTCACTACCTCGTCGACGTGCTCGCGGGGATCGCGCTGAGCGCCGGCTTCGTCCTTCTCGCGTTCCGACTGGTGGCTCGCTACCACACCCCGGAGGCTCGCCGAACCGTCGGACTCGGACTGGGAGCCGCGCTTGGACTCGGGGCCGTCGTCGTGACCGGCGCACACGTCGAGGCGCTCGCGCTGTTCGCGGTCGCGGCCGGGTTCTTCGGCCTCTCGTGGCGGATCGACCGGCCACGGGTTACCGCGTAGACCCGGCAAGGCGGCAATACCGTCGGCTCTCGGTACCGTTTTGACCCTCGGCGGCGTTGGCCCGAGTATGGGAGCGACGCTCGACCACGTCATGATGCGCGTCTCGGACCTGGAGGAATCGCTCGAATGGTACGGCGAGCATCTGGGCTACGAGGAGAAGGACCGCTGGGAGGCCGATACGTTCACTAACGTCTACCTCGGCCCCGAGGAGCTCGGCGAGGACGGCGCGATGCTCGAACTCACCCACAACCACGACGGCGGCCCCGAGGAGGTAGGTGACGCGTGGGGCCACATCGCGGTACGGGTCCCCGACGGCGAACTCGAGGACTACTACGAGCAGCTCATGGACGAGGGCGTCGAGGACTATCGTGACCCCGACTCGTGTGGCGGCCGGTACGCGTTCGTCAAGGACCCCGACGGCCACGAGATCGAGATCGTGAAACGCGACATCGAGCAGGGCGCGCTCTGGTCGATCGACCACACCATGATCCGCGTCGAGGACGCCGACGAGGCGCTCGGCTGGTACACCCGGAAGTTCGAGTACGAACACACGGGCCGCTGGGAGGCCGACTCCTTTGCGAACTACTTCCTGAAACCCGAGGGCGCAAGCGACGAGGCGATGCAGCTCGAACTCACCTACAACTACGGCGACAACACCTACGATCTCGGTGATGCGTGGGGCCACCTCTGTGTGCGGGCCGACGACCTCAACGAGTTCTGGGACGACCTCATGACCCGGGACGCCCCGGACTACCGCGACCCCGAGTCCTGTGACAACGAGTACGCGTTCACGAAGGACATGGACGACCACGAGATCGAGATCATCGAGCGCGACCCGAACAGCGAGTCGCTGTTCCCCGAGTAATCCACTGCGCGGCGGCTTTTTGGAGGGGATTTTTGCGTGAGCGAGTGGCGGAGCCACGAGCGAACGGAAAAAGGTCCACACCGAAACGCCACCCCTTTTATCGCGTCGGGAGTTCCGAGGAGTAGTGACGCTTCGCGAGATCCTCGTCGCGATCGCCGCCGGGGTCGTCCAGGGGCTCGTCGAGTGGCTCCCGATCTCGAGTTCGGGCAACCTCTCGCTGTTTCTGACCGCGCTCGGCACCTCGCCCGAGATCGCCGTCCGGCTCGCGCTGTTCCTCCAGATGGGCACCACCCTCTCGGCGGCGCTCTACTACCGCGAGACGATCGCCGAGGCCGTCCTGGCCGCTCCCGGCTGGCGACCCCGAGCCGCCTTTTCGGACTCCAACGCCGAGACCTCCTTCATACTGGTCGCGACCGCGATGACCGGGTTCGTGGGGATCCCGATCTACGTCGCGCTCATCGACGCCGCAAGCGAACTCACCGGCGGCGCGTTCGTCGCGTTGATCGGCGCCCTGTTGATCGTGACCGGGCTGATCGAACGCGCCTCCGAGCGCGTCGAGCTCGGCGAACGCGGAACGCCCTCGCTCGTGGACGCGATCATCGTCGGCGCGTTCCAGGGCGTGACGATCCTGCCGGGCGTCTCGCGGTCGGGGACCACCGCGAGCGTGCTCCTGTTCCGGGGCTACGAGGGGCCTGCGGCGTTTCGCCTCTCCTTTCTCCTGTCGATCCCCGCGGGAATCGGCGCCGGTCTGCTCATCCTCGTCGACGAGGGGTTGCCGACGACAGGAATAGAGGCGCTCGTCGCACTCGGCGTGAGCGCGGTCGTCGGCTACGTGATGATCGACGCGATCATGCGCGTCGTCCACGAGGTCGAGTTCTGGATCGTCTGTGTCGCTCTCGGCGGGCTGGCCGTCCTCGGCGGTGGGCTAACGGCGGTGCTCTGAGAGGGCGAGGGCGCCGAGTAACACGACCGCGCCGAGGGTCGCACCGGCCGCGTTGGTCGCCATGTCGAGGATGCTGAACGACCGGTAGGGGACCGGGTACTGGAGACACTCGATCAGCGCGCCGTAGACGCTCGCACCACAGACACCCGTGAGGAGCGCTCGGAGCCGTCCTCCCGCCGGAAATGCCGCATGGCCGACCGTGCCCGCGAGGGCGGCATAGCCGACGAAGTGGAACAGGAGGCTAGTCGGAATCCCGCCGCCCTCCTCGGGAACCGACCCGGGGATCGGGATCATCGAGACGACGAGGATCGCGGCGGCGACGACCGCGACGGCGATCCACCGGTTCGTGCGCCTCATTCGAGCGGCGCGAGCTCGGCCGGTGCGTCCGCGAACGTCCGCAACGCCTCCGCCTCGATGTGATGGAGGTCACCGGGCACGACCAGCAGGTGCAGCGGCCCGCCGAACTCCCGGTCCGCGAGCGCCGAGAGGGCGTCGGCCGCGACGATCGGATCGGGACTGCCGGCCCGACAGACCGCGACCGCGAGCGTCTCGGGATACTCGGCCGAGAGCAGCTCGGCGGCGACGTCGGCAGTCATGTAGTCCCCGCGCTCCTGCTTTATGTCGAGGTAGACGAGGGTGTGCAGACCCCGCTCACGGTTGTCGTCGATCGTGTTCGTGACGCTCGCGGGCAGGTCCTCCGCGCCGTGGGCATAGGGAAACGGCAGGGTCGTCGCCGAGCCGAAGCGATAGTTCTGGAGGCCGGTCAGCGAACTTGCGGCGGCCTCGGCGGTCGTACCGTGGACGATCCGGGTGTCGATTCCCCGGTCGGCGGCTCGGAGCCGCAGGTCGACGTGAGTGGTCGAAACCATTGGATCGCCCACGACCAGGAAGGCGACGTCCTCGCGTTCGGCTGCCGCGAGCATCTCCTCGGGGTCCTGTTCGACGCCCGCCCGGTCCCGAAGCTCGATCTCGATACCGTGTTCGGCTTCGAGGGTATCGACGTCCGTACCGATCAGACGGCTGGTGTACTGTTCCATGAACGCGCGGTCCGCTCTTCGAAGGGTATCGCGGCCCTCGACGGTGATCGAGCGCTCGTCGTAGAGGCCGAGACCGATGAACGTGAGCATACGCGGAGTCGGGAGGCCGACGGGTTAAGCGGCGCGTTCGAGCGAAGCGCCAACGGTAAATCGGCCGGCCGATAGGCTCCGGTATGGAGGTTCCGTGCGTCCGCGTTCCGCGCGAGGAGGGCGAGGCGACGCGTCGCGATTTGGCCGAGGCCGACCTGATCGCCGATGATCGCGAGATACGTGTCAAGGACGGCTGGCTCTACATCCCCGTCGTCGATTCCGAGGCGGTACCCGCCGGACTCGCGGTCGTTTCCCGCGAAGTCCCCGTTCGCGAGACCCAGACGACGCCCGCGGACCTGCTGGGATTCGACCCGTCCTACGAGCGCATCGGCGACGTCGCCCTGCTCGACGAGGACGACCCCGAGCGCGCCGACCGGATCGCCCGCGCGATCGTCGAGTCGGATCTCCCCGTCGGGACGGTGCTGAACAAGGCCTCGAAGGTCAAGGGCGAGACGCGCGTGCGCGACTGGGAACTGCTTGCGGGCGAGGGCACTGAGACGGTGCACCGCGAGTACGGCTTCGAGTACGCGCTCGATCTCGCTACGGTCTACTTCTCGCCGCGCCTCGCGACGGAACGCCACCGCGTGACCGAGCAGATAGTCGACGATGAGAATGAGCGCGTTTTTGATATGTTCGCCGGGGTCGGCCCGTTCGTGATCCCCGCGGCGGCCCGCGGTGCCAAAGCGGTCGGCGTCGACGTCAACGGGCGCGCGATCGAGTACCTCCACGAGAACGCCGGGCGAAACGGCGTCACGGATCGGGTAACGGCGATCCACGGCGATGTGAGGGAGGTCGCAACCGAGTTCGAGGGACGGGCCGATCGGATCGTGATGAACCTCCCACACAGCGCCGACGAGTTCCTCGCTACCGCCGTCTCGGTCGCCGGTGAGGAGTGTACGATCCACTACTACGACATCCAGCATGACCAGGACCCGTTCGGACCGAGCGAGAAAGCGATCCGCGATGCCGCCTCGGAGGCGGGATACGACGTCGAAATCCTGACACGCCACGTCGTGCGTTCCTACGCGCCCCACGAGCTGAACGTCTGTCTCGACGTCCGCCTCTCGCGGGCGTGATTCACAACGCTTAAACCGGTCTTGGCGGTTAGATACGGACGCGTCCGAAGTGCCATCGGCCGGTGTAGCTCAGCTGGCAGAGCGATTCCTTCGTAAGGAATAGGCCGAGGGTTCAAATCCCTCCACCGGCTTCCTTTCCGTTTTCGTCGCCGAAGAACCGGTTTGTCTGTCAGTTCCGATTTAGTGACTACGTAGCTATCTATACTGGGCGTCTCGATACGGACTGCACGTGTCGGTGTAGTGTCCGATACGCCGCGGTCCTGTTTCGTTTTTCAGATCCGCTCTCCACGGCCGGGGCTCTCCGCCCGTCTAATGAGTACCGACAGTTAGTTATCGAACGGAAATATAACCAACGCGAGTACACCATGACGGACACCGAAGGCCGAATCCCGACGACGCATATCGGAAGCCTCCCTCGCCCGCCGGAGCTACTTGAACTCCTCAGGGCGCGCCAGAACAGCGAGCACGTCGACGAGGAGGAGTGGAGCGCGACCGTCGCGGACGCCACGCGAACCGTCGTCGAGCGCCAGACCGACGTCGGACTCGATTTCATCAACAACGGCGAGCAGTCCCGCGTCTCGTTCAACTGGTACGTCGCCGACCGGCTCAGCGGGATCGACGGGAAGCGCGAGCAGGAGCTCTGGGCGGACCTCCAGGAGTTCCCCGACTACGCCGAGGAGACGTTCAAAACGGACGTCATCGACCTCTCGATGCACCCCGTCGTCACCGGCCCGATCGAGTACACCGGCCACGACGAGGCCGAGGCCGAGCTCGAGGGATTCGACGACGCGCTCACGGCCGTCGATGCCGAGGCCGAGGGGACGTTCATGACCTCGGCGTCACCCAGCGTCGTCACCGCCACGCACGTCGACGACTACTACGGTGACTACGAGGAGTACCTCTTCGCGGTCGCCGATGCGATGGCCGAGGAATACGAAATCGTCGCTGACGCCGGAATTTCCCTTCAGATCGACGCGCCCGAACTCCTCACGGTCGGTCAGACGGCGGCCTACGCTGACGAATCCCTCGAGGAGATCAAGGGCGCCACCCGCCTCCACGTCGAGGCGCTCAACGAGGCATTGTCGAACGTCCCCGAAGAGCAGGTCCGGCTTCACACCTGCTGGGGAAGCTACGAGGGGCCCCACCACCTCGACACGGACCTCGTCGAGATGCTCCCGGAGATCTACGAGGCCGACATCTCGGGGTTGAGCGTCGAGCAGGCCAACCCTCGCCACCAGCACGAGTATCGCGCGTTCGCCGAACAGCCCCTGCCCGAGGGGTGGACGCTACTGCCGGGCGTCGTCGACGTGAAAACGAACGTCATCGACCACCCCGAAACGATCGCGGATCGACTCGAACGCGTCGCCGAGGCCGTCGACGACTCGACGCCGCTGGTCGCCGCGCCCGACTGCGGGTTCGGAACGCAGGCCGGCATCGGAATGGTCGACCCCGAGATCGCGTGGGCGAAACTCGAGGCGCTCGTCGAGGGCGCCG
>NZ_RDQG01000043.1 GCF_003697815.1 Halalkalicoccus subterraneus
ACGAGGGCCACCGTGTTCAAGCGCGGGGAGTCAAACGGGTACGACCCGAAACCGGACGATCTATGCGCATGCAAGGTGAAGCGTGCCGAAAGGCACGTGGAGGCCTGTTAGGGGTGGTGTCTTACAATACCCTCCCGTGATTTGCGTATAGGGGTGAAAGGCCCATCGAGTCCGGAAACAGCTGGTTCCAGTCGAAACATGTCGAAGCATGACCTTTGCTGAGGTAGTTCGTGGGGTAGAGCGACCGATTGGGGGACCGCACTCCGAGAGGAGTGCGCCCCCCTGTCAAACTCCGAACCTACGGACGCCGTCGACGCAAGGAATCCGGTGTGCCGGGGTAAGCCTGTGCACCGTGAGGGAGACAACCCAGAGCTGGGTTAAGGTCCCCAAGTGTGAACTAAGTGCGATTGAAGGTGGTCTCAAGCCCTAGACAGCCGGGAGGTGAGCTTAGAAGCAGCTACCCTCTAAGAAAAGCGTAACAGCTTACCGGCCGAGGTTTGAGGCGCCGAAAATGATCGGGGCTCAAGTTCACCACCGAGACCTAGCCGTGCGCCTTACAGCGCAATCGTGTAGACTGGCACTCCGATCGGATGGAAGTTCGGGCGAGAGCTCGCATGGACCGATCGGTGACGAAAATCCTGGTCATAGTAGCAGCGTTAGTCGGGTTAGAACCCCGACGGCCGAATGAGTAAGGGTTCCTCGGCAATGTTGATCAGCCGAGGGTTAGTCGATCCTAAGTCCTCCCGTAATTCGAAGGGGACAAATGGGAAACTGGTTAATATTCCAGTACCGTTGTACATTCAAAGGTGACGCTTTGGGGTCAATCGAGCCGGGCATTCGCCCGGTCGAACCGTCAAAGTCCGTGGAAGCCGTAATGGCACGAAGCGGACGAACGGCGGGATAGCGAAAGTCGATCCAACCTAGAGCCCGTGAAAAACCGAGTACAACGATCGTACCGAGATCCGACACAGGTACTCATGGCGGCGAAAGCCAAGGCCTGTCGGGATCAACCGACGTTAGGGAATTCGGCAAGTTAGTCCCGTAAGTTCGCGATAAGGGATGCCTGCCCTGTGTAGGGGCAGGCCGCAGTGACTCGGACGCTCCGACTGTTTAGTAAAAACATAGGTGATCGCAAATCCGAAAGGACTCGTACGATCACTGAATCCTGCCCAGTGCGGGTATCTGAACACCTCGTACAAGAGGACGAAGGACCCGTTAACGGCGGGGGTAACTATGACCCTCTTAAGGTAGCGTAGTACCTTGCCGCTTTAGTAGCGGCTTGCATGAATGGATGAACGAGAGCGTCACTGTCCCAACGTTGGGCCCGGTGAACTGTACGTTCCAGTGCGGAGTCTGGAGACCCCCAAGGGGAAGCGAAGACCCTATAGAGCTTTACTGCAGGCTGTCGCTGAGACGTGGTCGCCATTGTGCAGCATAGGTAGGAGCCGTTACACAGGTAC
>NZ_RDQG01000044.1 GCF_003697815.1 Halalkalicoccus subterraneus
GGGCCTGCTCTCGGGGAAGTCCCCGACGGGCTATGCCGCCGCGGCGATCTACGCCGCCTCGCTGCTCTGTAACGAGAAGAAGACCCAGCGCGAGGTCGCCGACGTCGCCCAGGTCACGGAAGTCACCATCCGGAACCGGTATCAAGAACAGATCGAAGCGATGGGACTGCAGTAGCGCCGACGGCAACGGGTCGTCTTTTCTCACCCTCCGCGGGCAACAGGAGTTAAGTGACGAAGCCGATAGGTCTCGGGTAATGACCGCGCGAGGCAACGGATGAGCGAGGAGCGAGTACCGGTCGGCACCGAGAGCGGCGGCGAGCGAGCAGTCGAGATGCCGGTCGTTCAGCTGTTGACCGGTCGGGGATTCATCACCGGCAAGTCGGGATCGGGAAAATCCAACACCGCGAGCGTCGTCGTCGAGGAGTTGCTTGAAGCGGGCTATCCCGTTCTGATCGTCGATACGGACGGCGAGTACTACGGGCTCAAAGAGGAGTACGAGCTACTGCACGCCGGCGCCGACGAGGAGTGTGACATCCAGGTGGGGCCCGAACACGCCGAGAAGGTCGCCGAACTCGCCTTGGAGCAGAACGTCCCGACCATCCTCGACGTTTCGGGATATCTCGACGAGGGGGCCGCGAACGAACTGCTGCGCGAGACCGCTCGCCACCTCTTCGCCAAGGAAAAGAAACTCAAGAAACCGTTCCTGCTGGTCGTCGAGGAGGTCCACGAGTACATCCCTGAAGGAGGAGGGATGGACGAGACGGGCCGAATGCTGATCAAGGTCGGGAAGCGCGGGCGCAAACACGGGCTCGGCATAGTGGGAATCAGCCAGCGCCCCGCCGACGTGAAAAAGGACTTCATCACCCAGGCCAACTGGCTCGTCTGGCATCGTTTGACCTGGGACAACGACACCAAGGTCGTTGGCCGGATCGTCGGGGGCGAGTACGGCGAGCGGGTTGCCGAACTCGACGCCGGGGAGGCATTTCTCCAGACCGACTGGACCGACGGGGACGTCCGGCGGGTGCGGTTCAAGCGAAAGCGGACCTTCGACGCGGGTGCGACCCCCGGACTCGACGATTTCGAGCGTCCCGATCTCAAATCCGTGGGTGACGGCCTCGTTGACGACCTCCAGTCTATCACCGAGGACCAACAGCGCGAGCGCGAGCGGGTCGCGGAACTCGAACGCGAGCTCGCCCAGCGGGACCGGCGGATCGACCAGCTCGAACGCGAACTCGAATCCGCCCGCGACGTGAGCGAGGCCGCCCGACAGATGGCCGACGCCCTGTCGGGAACGGCCGCAAACGAGCCGGCCCAGACCACGCTACCCGAGGCGACGATGGACGACGAACTCGACCGGCTGCGTTCGGAGAACACCGCGCTCGAAGCTGAGATCGAGGAACTGCACGAGCGGCTCGACCGGCGGACGGACGGCCGAGACGGCTCGGAGGTCGACGCCAGCCGGTCGGCTGTCGCGGACGAATCGGCGGACACCGAGGCCGCGGGGATCGCCGCCGAGATCGAAGCCGCGAGCCGGCGGTCGCTCTGTACCGAGGCCCAGACGTGGGCCGTGATCGAGGCGCTCGCAGAACGGAAGAGCGCAACCGCGAGCGAGGTCGCATTGGAGGTGACGGCGCCCTTTCAGCACGTCTGGACGCTCCTGCTCGAACTCCGGGGGTGTTCCTGCGTCGAGCGACGCTCCGACGGGACATACACGCTCTCGTCGACCGCGCGCGACCTCGTCCTCGGGAGCGCTGACCCGCTCGCGTCCTGATCGACACTTCGACGCGAGGGTTTACCTTCCCGGTCCGCATCCATCGCCCATGCAGACCACCGACGAGGCAGGTATTCGCCGGATCGTCTTCGACCGTCCCGAAGCCCTGAACGCCTTCACGACCGACGCTGCCGCCGAACTCGCGGATCTCCTCGCCGACTGTGATCCCGACGAGGTGGACGCGATCGTGTTGACCGGGGAGGGGCGGGCCTTCAGCGCCGGGGGCGACGTCGAGTCGATGGCCGAGCGGGAGGACACGCCCGAGGCGGCTTACGAGCGCATCGACGAGGCGTTCGGCCGGCTGGCCGAGGAAGCCCTCGCCTCGCGCGTGCCGATCGTCGCGCGGGTCAACGGCGACGCTGTCGGCGCGGGAATGGCGATCGTCGCGCTCAGCGACTTCGCCTACGCGGTCGAATCGGCGCGTTTCAGTGCCGCGTTCGTCCGGGTCGGGCTGATCCCCGACACCGGCGGCACGTTCCTGCTTCCCCACTTGATCGGTCTGCGGGCGGCGAAGGACCTCGCCTTTACCGGACGGTTCTTCGACGCAGCGGAGGCGGCCGAGCTCGGGCTGATCAACGAAACCGTCGCCGAGGACGCCCTAGCTGACCGGATCGACGACCTGCTCGATACCCTGCACGAGCGTCCGACCCGCACCATCGGGCTTGCGAAGCGGGCGATACACGCGAACCTCGGGCGTGGATGGGGCGACGCGCTGGACTACGAGAACGTCGTCCAGTCCCAAGCCTACGGCACACAGGAGCACGCCGAAGGCGTCGCGGCGTTTCTAGAGGATCGCGAACCGGAGTTTCACTCGTAGAGGAGGTCGCGGATCGCGCCGTCGAACTCGCGTCGGCGATCGAGGACGGCTTCGTGGCCCGCCTCCGGGATCTCGACGAGATGCGCGTGGGGGATCCCGGCGGCGGTCTCGCGGTACCGCTCGGCGGAGAAGAACGGGTCGTCGGTCCCCCCGATCACGAGCGTCGGGACGTCGATCCCGTCGAGACGGTCGGATGCATCGTGGGCGAGGCAGGCCTCGGCGGAGACGAGGAAGTCCCGCCGGTCGTCGGGCGAGGGCGTGGCCAATCGCCCGTAAAGCCCTGCCGCCCCCCGGACGATCGGGCCGCGGAGACCGCTTGTGACCGCGTCCGCCGCCTCCGCGTAGATCGGTCGAAACTCGCCGCCTCTCGCGTGTTCGCACCAGCGCTCGACGACCGCGCGCCCGCGGGCACCCAGTCGGTCGGCCGCGAGCCCGAAGACCGCGTGCTCGACGTTCTCGGGGTGATCGGCCGCGAGATGGGCGAGGAGGAATCCGCCCATCGAGAGACCCATCACGTCGGCGGGGCCGGTCTCTTTGAGGACGTTCGCGTAACCCGCCGCTAGCTCGCGGGTGGTCGCGTTCTCCGCGACACCGGGCGGCCGACTCACCATCGCGACCGTGTGCCGTCCCGTGTAGCGGCTGCAGTAGGTGGCGACCAGCAGACTGAACCACCACCGATCCGTCACCCGACAGAGCGGGTCGTTGAGACCGGGGATCACGAGGAGCGTCCGGGGACCGCCCCCGACCGCGATGTAGGGGTGGTCGGCCCACCGTCCGCGCCGCACGGGAATGCCGATCACCGTCCGTCACCCCGTGTGGTCGCCGGCGGAGTGTTCACGGTCGATAATCGGCACGCGCGGGTAAAAACGTCGGCCAGTAGCGCTATCTATCCGGGCGACCGTAGATCCGGCATGACCGAGGACGCGGGACTTCCACCCGGACCGTCGGGAACCCTCGCCCGGGTTCTCGTGTTCGCCATCGGGAGCGTGTTCGTGGTCGTCGGGCTCGCGTTGGGGTGGCTCCTGTTGACCCGGGGAATCGACAGCGCTCTCACGGAGGCACGGTTGGTCATAGGTCTTGGAATCGGTTCGGCGGTCATGCTATTGTTCGGCGCTCTGTTCGTTTCGCTCGGGCTCGGGACCGGACTCCGAGTGTAGCCCCGGACGACGTTTTTCCCGCTGGGGTTCCATCCATCGATATGGCCCGTGAGAGGGTGTCCGAAACCTATCACGCCGCACTCGTCCACGGTTTCGCCGACGTGGGAGACGCGACCCGAATCGGGGTCGTCCGTCAGCCAACGGCAGGGTTATCCGGGTCGGTCGACGAGAACCGCCCCGAGCTCGGCCCGCCGGAGGAATTGATGGAGGGGTTCGAGCGTCGGCACGAGGACCTGAAGATGCGCGGGATGTGCGACGAGGGTGCACACAACGCCGCGTGGGACGAAGTGGGGTTCGAGGAGCGCTATCGGAACCATCTCGGACGCGACGCCGCCGAGGAGGTGCTTTCGGAACTCGTCGACCGAATCGCGGCGGGCGAGCGACTCGTCCT
The DNA here is from genome assembly GCF_003697815.1 of Halalkalicoccus subterraneus. NCBI lineage: Archaea > Methanobacteriati > Methanobacteriota > Halobacteria > Halobacteriales > Halalkalicoccaceae > Halalkalicoccus > Halalkalicoccus subterraneus. The sequence continues at coordinate 4,137 of NZ_RDQG01000044.1, forward strand.
CGTCTGCTACGGGAAGTCGACCAAACGCTGTCACCGCCACCTGCTCGTCGAGGTGATCGAAAGCCGACTCGATTCCGATACGTGAACGAGACCGTCATACCGCCCTCGACGACGACCGGAACGACAGTTTCGAAACCACCGCCGACTCCGCGGTCGGGCCGACGCACGCCGCCATAGTTCGTTCGAGAATAATATATATTATTTGATATTCCGATGTCACGCAGAAAGTATTTATACCCATACCTCCTTGCGAAATATGCCGTCACGGAGACGGCCGTTGTGCCTGTCAGAGGCCACCCCCCCCCATCGCACTCTCGATGGCGATCACATCGCCATTCACGGTACGCTGGCGATCACCTTTCCCCCCCACGATCGCCGCGCGATCCGGGCCGTTCCCGGATCGCGTCGCGTACTTCTTTCGTAGAACGAACCGGAAACGAAGAGCGAACGGCGGTCGTTTCGATCAGGCCGATGCCTGCGCCCGAACGGCTTCGGCCAGCGCCGGATGTAAGACCGGCCGATCCTCCTCGTCGCGCTGGAGTAGCGGTTCCCCACCGAGTTCCTCCTCCAGAGTTCCGACCCGCTTTTTGACCGTCCGTTCGGTGTAGCCCGTCTCCTCGGCGAGCTCTTCCGTCGTCAGCGGTCCCTCGGCGGCCGCGAGCGCGAGGGCGATCTCGTACTCCGAGTCACGGTACTCGGACGCCATCTTCTCCGCGAGCGCGGCCAACTTCGACGGGATTTCCTCGGTTGCCATACTCCTTCTGTGAGCAGCGGGTATGTAAAACCTATACTGTCGCGACGAGCGCGGCCGCGAGGACAGCCCCAACCGAGAGCGCGACGTTCACCCCCGCGTAGATCGCGGCGAGGGCGGCCGACTCGTTTTCCACCAACCGGACCGTATCGACCGAGAACGACGAGAACGTCGTGAACGCGCCACAGGCACCGACCCCGACGAACAGCGACAGGTTCCCGTCGACCGGGCCGAACGTCACCCAACCGAGGACGAAGCTCCCGACGACGTTCACGACGAGCGTCTCGGCCGGAAATCGCCCCGATACGGGGCCGACTGCGAGCCCGACGAGATAGCGCAGTACCGCACCGATCGCCCCGCCAACGCCGACCAACACGGCCTCGATCATCGTGACCCTCCGAGCGCGAGGTGTCGCCCCACGAGGACCGCGGCGAACCCACAGGCGTAGTTTCCGAGTGCGTTTAGGACCCCCCACAGCGGCGATGCGGTCGCCGTTTCGAGGGCGAAGGTGCTGTAGGTGGTGTACGAGGAGAGAAAGCCGGTCGCAACGAACAGCCGTACCCGCGGGGAGATCCGGTCGCTGGTCGCCGTCGTGTAGAAGACGTACCCGAGCGCGAAACTGCCGGTGACGTTGACCGCGAACGTCGCCAGCAGCCCGGGCGTGAGCAAGGCTACGCCGTATCGGGCGATCGAACCGAGAAACCCCCCGAGCGCGATCAGTCCGATGGCGAGCGGTCGCGAGGTCGTCATCGGCTGTCGGTTCTCGACGGAGGGTAGTAAAGAAGTCGAACCGCGCGTTACAGACCGCCCTGACGGCGGGGCCGGTCGCGATCGGTCAGCGACTCGATCACCGGGCGGGCGGTCTCGACGATCGCCCACGTTCTCGCGGGGTTCTGCTTCGCGATGAAGGTGAGCGCGCCCATAACGGTCAGAGCCGTGACGAACGTGATGACGATAGCGCTACTGATGGCGAAGGGTATGAGGACCGCGATGAATGTGATACTGACGCCATTGATGAACAGCAGTGCGCCGATCAACAGGAGGGCCCTGTTGATCAGGGACACCGAGCCGCCGGAGCCGCGATCGGACCCGCGCCGCCCGGCGGAACGGCGAGAGGTATGGTCGGATAACGAATCCATAATCACCTGTCTGGTGGGGACCCTCTTGAAACTCAGTCAGCTATCCGTCAGACAATCGTGTTTCATTCGAAACGACACGGCCTCGAACGATCGGCGGTCGAGGCGGGCGAATCCCAACCGACAGTGTCGAATGAGTGGCGACACGTCTAGACGGTATGATCGGTAAACTCGATCTCGATCGCCTGTCCGAGGTGTTCGCCCGGACGGGCGTCGACGACGAGGACGTGCTGGTCGGTCCGGCCTACGGAGAGGACACCGCCGCGATCCGTATCGGCGAGCAGCTGCTCGTGGTCAACACCGACCCCGTCTCGCTGGCCGCCGAACGCATCGGCGAGATCGGCCTTCACGTCGCCTGCAACGACGTCGCCGCCTCGGGCGGCGAGCCCCGCTGGCTCACCGCGGCGGTCTTCCTGCCCGACGACGCCTCGCTCGACGCCGTCGTAACGCAGCTCGACGAGGCGGCCCGCGAGGTCGGCGTCTCGATCGTCGGCGGCCACACGGAGTACGCCCCCGAACGCGACCGCCCGCTCGTGGCGCTCACCTGTCTCGGCCTCGCCGACGAGTACGTCCCGACGGGAGGTGCGAAACCGGGTGACGCCGTGATCCTCACCAAGGGCGCGGGAATCGAGGGCACGGCCATCCTCGCGACCGATTTTCGAGGGTCGGTCTCCCTTCCCTCGGAGCTCCTCGATCGCGGGGCGGCGCTGTTTTCGGAGCTGAGCGTCCTCCCCGAGGCCCGAATCCTCCGCGAGGACGCCACCGCGATGCACGACCCGACCGAGGGCGGGCTGGTCGACGGCACGCTCGAACTCGCGGTCGCCTCCGACGTGTGCGTCGAGATCGAGCGCGACCGTGTCCCGGTCCGCGAGAGTACCCGCGAGCTTTGCGGGGCGATGGACGTCGACCCGCTGAAGGTATTCGGCTCGGGCGCGCTACTGGCGACGATACCCGAGGAACTGGTCGAACAGGCGCTCGCCGCGCTCGATTCGGCGGGGATCGAGGCGGGCGCGATCGGCACGGTACGGGAGGGTGAACCTGCCCTCTCGCTCGACGGCAAGCGGATCACCGAGCCGGTCCGGGACGACCTCTACGAGCTATGGGCGTAGTTTCGCCCGAAGCTCGTCGGGATCGACGCGGTACTTGAACGCGGGGCGCCCCTCCACGAACACGTAGGGAACGCGCTCGCCGTACTCCGCTTCGAGGCCCGCCTCGTCGACGTCCACGAGGGCGAGATCCACGTCGGCATCAGTCTCCTCGGCCACGTCCTCGATCGTCCCGATCGCCTCCGCACACAGGTGGCAGTCCTCGCGGGTGTAGACGGTGATCTCGGTTGGTTCGGTCACGGTCGAAAGGAGGGGCGGGATCGACAGGGGCGTTTCGGTTCTCGACGTCGGCAGAACGGTTCGGGATCGACAGTGTATTCACTCATAGTCGAGTGAGCCGAGTCATGAGTCAGCAGCCAATCCGACTCGGCGTCGTCGGTCTCGGGTTCATGGGACAGGTCCACGCCGAGAACACCGAGCAGTTCGGCCACGACGTGGTGGCCGGCACCGACCTCGACGGGGAGGCCCGCGAGAACTTCGCCGACCGGTTCGACGCGGCGACCTACGAGGAGTTCGAGCGGATGTACGACGAGGAGGACCTCGATGCGGTCGCGGTTTCGGTCCCGAACAAGTTCCACGAACCGGCGGTCGTTGCCGCGCTCGAACGCGGGCTTGACGTCCTCTGTGAGAAACCGCTCGCCCACACCCTCGATAGTGCGGAACGGATCGGTGCGGCCGCGCGCGATTCGGAGGGGTTCTGCGCGGTGAACTTCCACAACCGCCTGTCGGCGGCCGCGGAAATGGTCAAGGGCTACGACGAGGAGGGAATGTTCGGCGAGATCACCCACATCCGGGGCAACTACGTCCGCTGGCGGGGCGTTCCCGGACTGGGAACGTGGTTCACCTCGAAGGAACTCGCGGGCGGAGGCGCGCTCGTCGACATCGGCGTCCACGCCATCGACTTCGCGCTCTACCTGCTGGATTTCCCGGCCGTCGAGGAGGTCATGGGGATCAGCCGGTCGAACTTCGCGGGCCGCGATGACTACGCCGATCCCGAGGACTGGGGCACCGGCGACGGCGAGTTCGACGTCGAGGACTCCGTTACGGCGTTGATCCGGTGTGAGTCGGGCCAGACGATCTCGCTCGAAGTCTCGTGGGCCGCCTCTCAGGAGCCGACCAACGAGTTCACGGTCCGGGGCACCGACGCGGGCGCACGCCTCAGCCTCGGTGAGGAGGAGTTGGAGATGTTCGAGACCGGCCATCAGGGGACGGACCACTTCGTGCGCTCCGAACTGGAGGGGAGTCTCCCCGAAACGGGCTGGGCGGCGACGGACAAACTCTTCGCCGAAAGCGTCACCCGCGGCGAGGCACCCGAACTCAACACGGTCGAGCAGGCGCTGACCGTCCAGCGGGTCATCGACGCGATCTATCGCTCCGCGGAAGAAGGGACGTCGGTTCGAGTCGAGTAGCCGGTTCAGTCCTCGTTGGCTCGACCGAGGAAGACGAGCGCCGCGCCGAGAAGTGCGACGTTCTGCAGGAAGTTCGTCTGTTCGGTGTCGCGCTCCTGGCCTTCCGCGTTCCAGAAGTCGTGCATCAGCGGCGTCACGCCGACGAGGAAGCCGGCGATCGCGCCGGCGGCCAGTCGGGGGACCCGCCAGAGGATCACGGCGAGGCTGCCGAAAGCGAGCATCCCGCTCGCGAAGGGGACTAGTCTCTCGGCTTCGGGGACGTCCTTCGAGTCGGCGTAGCCGATCATGGCTTCGAGTTCCTGGAAATTGCTGTACGCGAGCGCGGCGAGACTCCCGCCGAACAGGAGTCGGCCGAGCAGCGACGGTGTGTCCTTGCTCATGAACACCGGCCGTAGGCCTGCGAGGCCCAAAAGCCGCCGGGTATCGGCAGCCCTGAAGTAGCACTTGATTGACGGGACAAATTGATAACAGGGTCGGTAGTACGTGACCACGGGGAATGCAGATGCCAACCTGTGCCACATGCGGCGAACACGTAACTGGGCGGTTCCAACGTGTGTTCGCCGGAAACGACGGCGAAGTCCACGGCTGTCCGGCCTGTACCGATATGACCGCAATCATCAACGGTGCGCCGGCCCGACGGTAGCGCCCGTCGGACCTCGTCACGTACAAGTAACACACCGACAAACGGGGGGACAAGCGATGTCGTCACGCCTTCGTGGCCCCCCGAAGCCACGCAGCGAAAAGGAGCCGGACGCTCCCGACGCGGGGACGTTCGTCACCTTCGTAGTGATGATGGCCGTCATCTCCGTCGTGATCGTCGGGATCGGCGGCGTACTGCACGGCTTCCCGACCCTTTCCGAGCCCGCGGGCTCGTCCGACTCCGGTGGTGACCCGAGCGGCGCGACCGGACCGACCGACTCCGACGAGGAGAACGGCACCGCTCCGGGCGAGGGGATGGACGGCGAGCCGGCCTCCGACGACGGCGGTAATGGGGTCGACGACGATGACGGCGACGGTGGATCCGGCGACTCGGACGACGCCGAGGACGAACCGATCCTCGACTCGGGTGAAGCGGACCCGCCCGACAATGACGATCAGGGAGAATCGGTCGAGGAAACCGACGAGGACGAGGACACGCAGGCGAACGAGTCCGATCCGGTGGATGCCGGAGAACCGGATGAGACGGACGAGGCAGAAGACGCGGGGTCGCAAACGGATTCCGAGGGAGGAAACGAGGACACCGGGGACGAGAATACCGACGATCCCAGCGATTCCGACGATGAGGACGAACCGATCGATGACGGGGACGAACCGGCTGACGACGAGCCGGAGGACGAGGCGAACGAAACCGCCGAAGCCGACTCCGATGAGAACGGGACGATCGCGATCGAGGGTGAGGAGGGAACCGGCAGCGGGTTCGGGACGGACTAACACCCAGCGTTCGCCGTCGGTCTTCGCACCCTCACCGTCCTTCCAGTCTGCGCTCGACGGCCGTTCGCAGTTCGTGAGTCGCATTGACGGAGTCCTCGGCGGCCGTGATCGCTGAGATGACGGCGACGCCGTCCGCTCCCGCCTCGATCACCGACGCGGCGTTCTCAGCAGTTACGCCGCCGATCCCCACCACCGGGACGTCGACCGCCGATGCGATTTCCGCGACGCGCTCGACGCCGATCCCGTTGTTCGTTGCCTCGACGTCCGCTTTCGAGGTGGTGGTGAAGACCGCCCCCACCCCAAGGTAGTCGGCCCCGCTCGCTTTCGCCGCCCGCGCTCCCTCCACCGTCGAAACCGAGCGCCCGATGACGGCATCGTGGCCGAGTATCGACCTCGCAGCGTCGATCGGGAGGTCGTCGGTACCTAGATGGACGCCGTCGGCGTCGATCGCGGCCGCGATGTCGACGCGGTCGTTGACCAGCAGGTCGATCCCCGCCTCGCGGGTCTGCTCCCTCAGTTCCATCCCGAGTTCGTACCGCTCGCGGGCGGTCGTGTGCTTCTCCCGTAGCTGGACGGCGTCGATTCCCCCGTCGATGGCCGCCGCAACGATCTCGCGGGTCGAACGTCCCGCCGAGAGGTCCGCCTCCGTTACGAGATATGTGCTGTAAGCTCGACTCACGAGTGGTCGCTACGGGAGGCACGAAAAGAACTACCCGGGTTCGGTCGGCTTGCTGTCGTGGAAAAGCCGCCGTAGTGCTCCGTCAGGGATTCGAACCCTGGTCATTGCCGTGAGAGGGCAATATGATTGGCCGGGCTACACCAACGGAGCTCGTTTGTCTCCTTCGCACTCCTCGATAGCTCCGAGAGTCGTTTAACGGTTGCGTTTTCCGGCGGGTGTGTCGGGCGCTATCGTACGATCAGGCCTCCAACTCGAGCGCCGATCGAGTCGCATCGGGCTCGAAACCGGGTCGACTGATGATGTTCTCGCGTCCCACCCGGAGCTTGCCGATCGCCCCGTCCGATTCCATCTCCGAAAGCAGCATGCTCACCTTCGCCTTCGACCAGCCGGTCGATTCGACGATCCGCGTCTGGCGCATCCGACCGGCGTTATCGTCGAGCAGCCGCAGTACCTGTTCTTCGTTCGTGAGAACGTCCTTCGACGGGGCCGATCGATGCGTGACCTCTGCGGACGGTTCGTCCGTCGAGGCGTCCTCGTATCGGCGCCATGCGCTGACACTTCCGTATACGATCAGGAGTCCGATCCCGACCGCCGTCACCCACTCTACGATCGCCGACAGCGGATTCGGAACCGACAGTGGCAACGTCGAAGATTGTTCAATTATCCGATGCATATACAGATACAATATACGTCATCAGTAAAAGGTGTTGTGCCCGGGACGAGAGGCGAACAGTAAACACGCTCGCCGCCGAGGGAGAGGTATGGAGACGCTCTCGCTCGAAGGACGTACGGCACTGCTGACCGGCGCGAGTTCAGGGATCGGAACCGCCGCGGCCCACGCACTGGCCCGCGAAGGGGTGGATCTCGCGCTCGCTGCACGCCGCGAGGAACGGCTGAACGATCTCGCCGACGATCTCGCCGAGTACGGCATCGAAACGCTCGTCGTTCCGACGGACGTCCGGGACGAGGAAAGCGTCGAGGCGATGGTCGACGAGACGGTCGAGCGCTTCGGCGGTCTCGACGTCCTCTTGAACAACGCGGGGCTCGGCCGGGGCGGCGCGGTCGAATCGCTCTCGACTGAGGACTATCGTCTCATGCAGGACACCAACGTCGACGGGATGTTCTTCGCGACGCGGGCGGCCCTGCCGCACCTGAAGGAGTCGGAGGGCAACCTGATCTTCATCGGGAGTTTCGCCGGGCACTTCCCCCGGCCGTCGAACCCGGTCTACGCGGCGACCAAATGGTGGACCCGGGGGTTCGCTCACAGCGTTCAAGCCAGCGTCGGCGACGAAGACGTCGCGGTCTCGGTGATCAACCCCTCGGAGGTACGGACGGAGTTCGGGAGCGCCTCGGGCGAGTCCTTCGAGGAGCGATTCGGGGAGGGCGAGGTCACCGAGCCCGAGGAGATCGCCGACGCGGTCGTCTTCGCCGCGGGCCAGCAGAACTCGACGGTGAGCGAACTCGACCTCTATCGACGCGACAAGTTCGAGAACTTCTGAAACGGGACCTCGCTCAGTCGTCGGAGCCGGTATCGGGAAGCGGACAGCTCCCTGCGGTGTCGATCCCGGTCTCGTCGGCGGTGGACCCGTCGTTCAGCACGACCGCCTCGCCAGTCACGTCGATCATCGTGTCGGTGACCTCGTTGTCGCCCGCACCCTCGAAGACGATGCCGTTCCGGCGCGTCCCCGATTGGCTGATACAGACGTTCTCGATCGTGTTGTCATCGCGCGAGAAGCGCATCGCACCCCGGTAGCTCCCACCACCGGTGACCGAGACGTTCTCGATCGTTCTCGTACCAGCGTCGACGGCGGTGGCGTCGTCGACGTAGACCGCGTAGCTGGTGCGCGAGCCGTCCGAGCGACGGGTAGTGTACTCCTCGCCGACGTGGATGCGGGTGTTCCGCAGATCGAATGAACCGCCCGAATACGCGCCGACGACGGCGCCCGTTCCTTGGCCATTCTCGACGCTGATCTCGCAGTTCTCGATACCCACGGGACCGGAGCCGTCCGCGATTCGGATGCCGCGCATGTTCCCGAACCCGTCGGGCTGCTCGTCGACGACGACCTCGCAGTCCTCGACGGAACTGCCGGCGCTCCCCAGACGAATCTGCGCCACGTTGCTGTTGGCGTAGTGCCCGCCCTCGACGGAGACGGGCCCCGAGGAATGGGAGGCGTACAGCCCGTTGTCCGCGAAGCCCTCGATCTCACAGTCCCGAAACGTGATCGAACCGGTCGTGTTGACGTAGACGCCCGTCCCTGAGCCGCCGTCGGTCGCCTGCAGGTTCTCGATCAGGCTGTGGCCGTCCTCGTCGAGCGTCCGGAATCCGAAGGCCGTCCCGCCATCGTGAAAGCCCTCCTTCCGGAGATCGCGGACCACGAGGCCGTCGGTGGCGCTGACGACGACCTCGGGGGCGACGCCCTCGTGGGTCGCGTCGATCGTGAAGTTCTCGATCCGGAGGTTCCGGGTCTCGGCCCCGCCGATCCAGAGCTCCTCGTCGTAGTCCTCGCCCGGGACCAGCGTGACGTCGCCCTTCCCGACCATGGCGAACTCCGAAAGCGCGTAGAGGCTGAGGTCGTTCGCCCGGTATCGACCCTCGGGGAACCGGAGCAAGGTGTCGTCCCCGGCGTATTCGTGAAAGACGTCGTCGATCGGCTCGGATCCGGTGGGGTCGGCTCCGACCTCGACCATGTCGACGACGGTCCCGTACTCCTCGTCGGCCGCCGCCGTCCCGACCAGTCCGAACGAGAGTGCGGCCCCACCGACCGTCTGTAACACTCGTCGTCGATTCGCGTCAACTCCGCCCGTGGTATTCGTACGGCGCATGTATCTCTCGCCGACCAGTAATGGTGAATAAAGATACCGAACTAAATTTTCGAATGTAAAAACAAACTTAAAAATAATTGTAGCTGATTTGTGATATATATCTACGAGAAATCCCTTTTAGAGCCCTCTTTTCGTCGATTTAGCGTGTATCAGTGTATTCATTCTATCCGATACGAAACTCAAAAAGAATGTATTTTGAGATGTTATTATCTAATTCTATATTAAATAATAGATTAAATTTTATTTATTTACAAAGAAATTATTGTGATATCGGGCGCTTCTGTTCGGACGCGAGATGACGACCGATCTCAGACGACGTCCTCGGCGCGCAGCCTGTCGATCTCCTCGGCAACGTAGCCGGTCTCCCGGAGGATTTCCTCGGTATGCTCGCCGAGTTCTGGGGGATGACGGCGAATCGAGGTCGTCGTTTCCGAGAGGAACATCGGGCTCCCGGGCATCTCGATGCTCCCTGATGGGCCCACGACCTCTCGACGCATGCCGCGGGCGGCGATCTGGGGATGGTCAAAGACGTCGGCCATGTCGTTGACCGCCCGTGCGGGGACGTCGTGGTCGATCAGGAGTTCGACCGCCTCCTCGGTCGTGAGAGTCGCGAGCTCGCGTTCGAGGATCGGGACCAGCTCCTCGCGGTGCTCGACCCGGTCTGCGTTGGTCTCGAAGCGCCCCTCTTCGGCGAGGTCTTCGCGGCCGATCGCCCGGCAGAACGCCCGCCAGAGCTTCTCCGAGGCCGCCGCGACGACGACGTGGCCGTCGCGGGTCTCGAACGCCTGATAGGGCACGATCGTCGGGTGGGCGCTGCCCATTTTTCCAGGTATCTCGCCGCTCGCGAAGTAGTTCGTCGCCATGTAGGACATCCAGGCCGCCTGGGCGTCGAGCAGGCTCACGTCGATCTTCTGACCGCCCGTATCACGCAGCTCGCGGGCCAGCAGCGCCGCGAGGATCGACTGGGTCGCGTACATCCCCGCGCCGATGTCGGCGATGGCGACGCCGACGCGGACGGGATCGCCGCCCGATTCGCCGGTAATGCTCATCATCCCACCCTCGGCCTGGATCATCAGGTCGTAGGCCGGTTTTTCGCTATCCGGCCCCCACTCGCCGTAGCCCGACAGCGAACAGTAGATCAGCTCGGGGTTGACCTCGCCGAGCGCCTCGTATCCCAGTCCCCAGTTCTCCATGGTTCCGACCCGGAAGTTCTCGACGAGGACGTCGGCCTCGGCGGCCAGCGTCCGCAGGACCTCCTGGCCCGCCTCGCTCCCGAGGTCCAGCGTGGCCGAGCGCTTGTTCCGGTTGACGCTCGCGAAGTAGGCGCTCGGGCCCTCCTCGCCGAAGCGCGGGGGGTGCCATCCCCTGGTTTGATCGCCGACGCCGGGCCGTTCGACCTTGATGACCTCCGCGCCCAGATCCCCGAGCTGCATCGTACAGAACGGCCCGACGAGCACCTGCGAGCAGTCCAGCACGGTGAGCCCCGACAGGGGCCCCTCACCCGTCGCGTCGCGGGCCTCGCCGGTCATGGCGCGAGGCGGTTCTTCCGGCCCTTCATGTGCTCGTCGTAGTACGCGAAGGTCAGTGGACACCACTCGGCGGCGATCTCCAGTACCTTCTCGGTCAGTTCCCGGATCTCCCACTGGCTGTCCGCGGCAGCGCGCATGTCGGCGACGTGCATCAGCATACGGGCGTTCATCGACATGACGAGATTGACTTCGGTGCCGATCGGCAGGACGAACCGGGCGTCCTCGGGGGCCATTCCGAGCTCGAGGAGCTCTTGGTACTCCTCGACGGACCGCGAGACCGACTCGGTGAACACCCGCTTGCGTTCGTTCACCGTTTCCTCGTCGACCGCCCCGCTCTTCTGGTTGCGACCCACCCAGTCCGGATCGCTCGCCGAGGGCGGGACGACGACCATCTCGCCGTTTCGGACCTCGGTGGGATCCACGTCGTCGAAGGCCACGTAGCGCATCGACTGGACGTCGAAGCTCACGTGGCGATGGCGGGTGAGCTGGGCCATACAGGACCGGGAGATCCCCTTGACCGCGACCGTGATCTGGGGGTGTTCGAACGGGCCGAAGTGACCGTGCGAGAGCAGGTGACCGATCAGGGTTTCCTTTTTCTCCGTGAGCGTCTGGCCGTTGACGCTTTCCATGACCTCCTCGAAGGGTTGATCGCCGACGAACCCGCTCATGTAGTCGTTTCGCGCGCCAAGACAGATGACCCGCTCGGGGTCCTCGGTGGCTTCGAGCAGCGTAACGTCCATGTTCCAGCAGGCGTCACAGCGGGACATGGGACTATCGATCTCCGTCCGGTCCCACCGTATCCGATCGTGACCCTCGCGGCGGGCGTTCAGGCCGTCACCAGAACGCGTTTCTCGTACGCGGCGAGCGAACCGTCCTCATCGACGCGGGCACGAAGTTCGACGGCGTGGTATCGAACTGGCCGACGGGCCGCGCGACTCTAATCCCGGCGGTCGTCCTCGCGTTTCAACCCGTAGTAGCCCGGTTGGTCCTCCGCGACGGGGTTGCCGACCACCAGATCCTCGCTGTTTGCAACCACCCACGGGATCGCCCAGTCCAACAGAACGGCCTCGGTGTCGGGTTCGAGTTCGGACTCGGGATCGAGCCCCTGGAGCAGGCGCCCGATCTCGTAGACGGTGTACATCTCCCCGGGCTCGAATAGCTCCTCTGCGGTGTAGAAATCACAGGGATACAGCCCGTCGAACTCGTCTTTGGGTTTGGGCATAGGAGAGATTGAACGGAGACGCCACTAAAGCTCACGGTGCGGCGGCGAAAAAACGGTGAAGTCTAGGGCGTTACTCGAAGTGGTCGAGGCACTTCTGGTACTCTTCTTCGGGGTTGTCCCAGTCGACGACGTCGAAGAACGCGTCGATGAAGTCGCCGCGGTCCGGGCCGTAATCGTAGTAGTACGAGTGCTCCCAGACGTCGAGCGCCAGTACGGGGTGTGCGCCCCAGAGCGCACCCTGGTCGTGCTTGTCGACCGCGACGTTACGAAGTTGCTTCGCAACGGGGTCGTAAACCAGAAGCGCCCAGCCGCTCGCGGTAGTGGCGGCCTTCTCGAACTCGCCCTTCCAGCCCTCGTAGGAGCCGAAGTCCTCCTCGATGCGGTCGGCGAGTTCGCCGGAGGGCTCGTCGCCGCCCTCGGGGCTCATGTTCTCCCAGAACAGCGTGTGGAGGTAGTGTCCACTGCCGTTGTGGGTGACGTTACCGAGTGCGGTTCCCGTCGAGCTATAGTCGCCGGACTCGCGGTTCTCCGCGAGGGTCTCCTCGGCGCTGTTGAGACCGTTGACGTAGCCCTGATGGTGCGTGTCGTGATGCCACGTCAGGACCTGCTCGGAGATCGACGGCTCGAGCGCGTCGTAGTCGTACGGAAGCGGCGGTAGTTCGGCGTTTGATTTCTCTGGCATTGTGATCTCCTCCACTTCCATCATCGCCGTCCGCGCTGTTAAAGCTTTAGAAGCCCCATGCTACCGTACATCATTCTCCGGGCTCGATGAGCGGCACGCGGAGTGTGACGACGCTCCCCGTCGGCTCGTTGTCCGCGAACTCGACGCTGCCGCCGACGGTGTCGACGGCCCAGCTGACAAGCCAGAGGCCGATCCCGCTTCCGTGTCGCAGCGGCGTCTCGCTGTCGTTTTCGAGCACGTTCCGTTCGATCGGCGGAATGCCGGGCCCGTTGTCCGCGACCGTGATCCGGACCTCGCTGCCCTCGCGGGTCGCCTCGATCCGGACTTTCGGATCGGGGTTCGTGTTGTGTTCGGCGGCGTTCTCGATGAGGTTGAGGACGGCCGTTCCCACCGTCGACCGGCAGCCCACCCCCGGGAGATCCCCGACGGTGAACGCCGTTTCGGGGTGTTCCTCCTCGAGCGACTGGAGTGCGTCTCCGACGGCATCGGCGAGGTCGATCGGCTCCGCCTCCTCGTCGTCCGTGGCCATCCGTTCGACCTTCGCGGCCTTCTCGCTGAGTCCGATCACCCGGCTCGCACTTTCCTCGATCGTCTCGCCGTGCTCGTCGTCGAGCCCTTCCGCGTGGCCCCGAATGACCGTCATCTCGTTTCTGAGGTTGTGTCTGAGGATCCGATGGAGCACCGCGAGCCGTTGGTTGCGTCGGCGTCGGTCGGTGACGTCCCGGAGTACGGCGGCCCGGCCGACCAGCCGATCGTGGTAGTCCCGGAGGGCCGAGAGTTGGACGTCGAAGTACCGCGTCCCGTCGGCGGTTTCGATCGCCACGTCCGACTCGGTTTCCGAGTCCTCCTCGTAGCCCGCGAGGACCGCCGAGGCCGGGCGGCCAACGGCGTTTCTCGACCCCGTCCCGAGGATCGACGCCGCGGCGGGGTTCAGATCGACCACCCGGTCGCGCGAGTCGATGACCACGACGCCGTCGTCGAGCCCCTCGATGACGAAATCGCTCGCGAGGCGGCTCGCTACCGGGCTGGCCTCGAGCAGCTTTCCCCGTGTGAGCGCGAACAACAGGACGAGGCCGGTTCCGCTGAAGGAGGTGGCCATCAGCCCGAGGCCGACGTCCTCGCCGACGTCGAGGAGATAGACCAGATGGGAGAGCCATGGGAGCGCCGCCCCGACGAGCAACGCGACCGCCTGGCTTCGGTAGAGAAACGACGAGGTCACCGCGAGCTGGGCGAACAGCACCGTCCCGGCGGCCGCAAGCAGGTACGCGTACGCAACGCTAATGTAGAACCACGGTCCCCACACCGATTCGAGAACGAGATAGCCGCCGTCCTCGACGAGCTGCGCGTTCACGCGAACGAGGTTGTGGACGTCGTTCGTCCACAGCAGTACGATCGTGAGCGCCGGAAGGACGAGCAGGCCGGCGACGACCGACGGTCTGACGTACCTGTCGTTGCCGGTGTACTCGAACGCGAAGAGCACCCACGCCACTGGGATTCCCACGCTCCCGAACCACTGGAGGCGAGCCCACAACAGCGCGCCCGACATGGTTTCGGCAAGGAGCATCCCGAGATGCGTTCCGGACCACCACGCGGCCGCGAGCATCAGCACGGCGAGGGTGCCCGCGCCGGGTTCGGGGCGTTCCCGCCAGGCCAGCACCGCGACGCTCCCGGCGGTCACCACCGCGCCTGCGATCGCACCGGTCGCCGGTGTGAGTCGTATCATCGGGGTATCCCGGGATCCCGTCCCGTCGATGTTCGATCCGACACCGCGGTCGGTCTTATAAGTTATCTACTCACGTAGAGTTAAATCAAATCCCGAGACCGGTACCCGCCAGAAGGGCCCCGAGCATGAGCGGGGGTTCGAGGTAACTCGCGAGACAGAGCTGCTCGACGTTCTGATGGCCGATCAGGGCCACGAGCCCCCCCGAGTAGACGAGGCCGACGGTCGCGACGAGGGCGCCCGGCGCGAGCACTCCGGCGGAGACGCCACCGATGAGCAACAGGAACGAACAGCCGTTGAGCCCGCTCAGCACGTACTGGGTGGGTCGAACGCCGAGTGCGACCGGCAGCGTCCCGACGTCGTTTCGCCGGTCGCCGGCCACGTCCGGAACGTTGAACAGTTCGACGGCGACGACGGTTCGCAGGAAGAAAAAGCCCAGGACGACGAGCGCGCCGAGACCGATCCCCTGTCCCCCGACCGCGGGCGGCAGGAGCGCGAGCGGGACCGCCCACGCGAGCGCGACCGCGCCGGTCCCGACAAGCAGCACGTCCTTCAGCCGATCGGGTCCCGCACCCGGCAGCCACCGACTGCTGTAGAGCACGCCCAGGACACCGGGAAACAACGCCAACGCGAACGCCCGCGGGCCCCCAAGGGCGGACAGGCCAAGCGCCAACGCGTAGGCCCCGACCGAGAGGACGGTGAAGAGTCCCTTTCGAGAGTCGAAGAAGGCGGCCCCTTCGGGATCGTTGACGGCGTCCTCCTCGAGGTCGGTGAGTTTGTTGTGGTTGTACACCGCGAGCGTCACCAGAAACGCCACCCCCGCGGCGACGTTCAGCGGAAGCGACAGCAGCAGCGAGACGACCGCCACCTTGCTCGCCCCGACGGCCGCAAGCAGCAACGAGCACTGAACGCAGACTGCGTACGCTTCCTGTATCACCCGTCCGGGTTGTGTTTCGCGGAGACGGTCGAACCACCGCCGGAGCGTCTCCAGTTCGTCTCCGTTCGAGATCGAGAGTCGTACCATTGCATGATATGGTTGGTCAACCGAACAGATGTTTCTAGTTACAAATAAACTAGAAAATATATGAGATGAAGCAAGCCGAATTGAACTGGGCCGACCCACTTTCCGCCGTGGGCGCGTTCTAGCGGTACACCGCGTCGGGGCCGTAGCGCTCGCTATAGGTCACGGACTCGAACACACTGAAGGAAGGGCGGGTGGTGATTCCCATACTCGTCGTCCACTGCCAGCCGCCGGTGTCGTTTTCCACCGGAACTCCCGGAGATACCCGTAGTCCGGCCGCTGATCGATCAGTAGGTCGTTCGTTGCAGAGGTAACGACCCTCCACACACGGTCGCACATCTAGGACGCCTCGCGACGCTGGCTCGTTCCCACGTCGACGGTCAACACGGATCCGGACCGACCTGTGGTCCGTCGGCGGGAATCGGTCCTGAGAAATCCGGTCAGTAGATCAGTTCGTCGTCGTTTTCGATCATGTACAGCGTCCGCGCGGCGATGTTGACCGCGTGATCGCCGACGCGTTCGAGGTCGCGAACGGTAAGCAGCAGCCGGGAGACCTCCTCGAAGAGGCGCTCCACTTCGGTCCCGTCGTCGAGGTCGGAGTCGATGAGATCGCGGATGACGAGTTCGCTCGCACGCGAACAGAGGTCGTCGACCTCGTCGTCTCGTTCCGCGATCCGATAGCAGGCCGCGACGTCCTCCTCGGCGTAGGCGTCGATCGCCTCGGCGAGCGCCTCGCGGACCCGCTGGCCGATGTGAGCGACGTCGACGTCCGGATAGACCTCCCGTCGGGCGCGCCCGGCGTACTCCCCGAGGTTGGTCGCGAGGTCGGCAATCCGTTCGAGATCGGTGATGATCTTGAAGGAAGCGGCGATAAAGCGCAGGTCGCCCGCCACGGGCTGTTGGAGCGCGATCAGGTTCGTACACCGACGTTCGAGGTCGAGGTACCGCTCGTTGATCTCGTGATCGCGCTCTATCACCTCCTGTCCGAGCGCCTCGTTCCGGGTTTCGAGCGCACGAAGCGCGAGATCGAGGCGTTCGGAGACGAGATCACTCATCTCGATGACGCTCTCGCGGAGTTCGTCGAGTTTCTGTTGGTACTCGTTTCGGGCCATCTATCCGAACTTCCCCGTGATGTAGTCCTCGACCGACTGATGGGCGGGGTTCTCGAATATCTTCGTGGTGTCGTCGAACTCGACGAGCTCGCCGCCGGTCAGGAAGACGGCCGTCTTGTCGCTGATGCGGGCGGCCTGTTGCATGTTGTGGGTAACGATCACGACCGTGT
>NZ_RDQG01000045.1 GCF_003697815.1 Halalkalicoccus subterraneus
GAGGTGATCATGACCGTGCTTCACGCCGGCGGGAAGTTCGACTCCAAGTCCTACCAGGTCTCAGGGGGCCTCCACGGCGTCGGCGTAAGCGTGGTCAACGCCCTCTCGAAACGCCTCGAAGTCGAAATCAAGCGGGACGGCGCGGTCTGGCACCACCGCTTCGACCACGGCGCGCCGGAGGGCGACATCGAGCGGGTTCGCGATCTCAACGAGGGCGAGGAGACGGGCACGACGGTTCGTTTCTGGCCCGACGACGAGATCTTCGAGAGCGGTGATTTCGACACCTCGACACTCGAAACGCGCATTCGAGAGCTCGCCTTCCTCAACCCCGGCGTCGGGATCACGCTCACCGACGAGCGCGACGACACCGAGTCACGATTCGAATACGCGGGCGGGATCCGCGAGTTCGTCGAGTATCTGAACGAGACGCGCACCCCGCTTCACGAGGACGTGCTCTATCTGTCCGACGAGGAAAACGGCATTCAGGTTGAGGTGGCGATGCAGGCCACCGACGAACTCCAGGGATCGATCCACGCCTTCGCGAACAACATCAACACCCGTGAGGGTGGCACCCATTTGACCGGCTTCAAGACTGCCCTGACGCGCGTCGTCAACGACTACGCAAACGGGCAGGGCCTGCTCGACGACATCGACGAGAACCTCCGCGGGGAGGACGTCCGCGAGGGACTGACTGCGGTGATCTCAATCAAACACCCCGACCCGCAGTTCGAGGGCCAGACCAAGACCAAACTCGGCAGCTCCGAAGTACGGGGGATCGTTGAGAGCGCCATGCACGAGGGGCTTTCGACGTATTTCGAGGAGCATCCGGACACCGCCGAAGCGATCATCCGCAAGGCCGTCGAGGCCGCGAAGGCCCGCAAAGCCGCCAAACAGGCGGAAGAGCTGACCCGAAGGAAATCCGCGCTCGAATCGACGGCGCTGCCCGGCAAACTGGCGGACTGTCAGACCCGCGATCCGAGCGAAGCCGAACTGTTCGTCGTCGAGGGCGATTCGGCGGGCGGGAGCGCAAAGCAGGGTCGCGCCCGGGAGTTCCAGGCGATCTTGCCCCTCTCCGGAAAGATTCTCAACGTCGAGAAACACCGGCTCGATCGCGTGCTCGAACACAACGAAATCCGGGACATGATCACCGCGGTCGGAGCGGGCGTCGGCGAGGAGTTCGACATCGCCGAAGCGCGCTACGAGAAGGTCGTCATCATGACCGACGCCGACGTCGACGGCGCGCACATCCGGACGCTGTTGTTGACGCTGTTTTACCGGTACATGCGCCCGCTGATCGAGGCGGGCTACGTCTATGCCGCCCAGCCGCCGCTGTACCGGCTTCGCTACGGCGGGCAGACCTACGAGGCGATGACGGAGGCCGAACGCGAGGAGATCATCGAGGAGCATGGCTCGCCCGACCGGATCCAGCGGTTCAAGGGCCTGGGCGAGATGAACCCCGAGCAGCTCTGGGAGACGACGATGAACCCCGAGAACAGGGTTCTCAAGCGTGTCACCATCGAGGACGCCGCCGCCGCGGACAGGATGTTCTCGGTGCTGATGGGCGACGCCGTCGGGCCGCGAAAACAGTTCATTCAGGAGCACGCAAAGGAGGCCGAATGGGTCGACATTTGAAAAGCCCTCATTCGGCCTTGGCAGCCCTCGCTCGCCCTTTGCATGTCCCAAGAAAAGACCGCAAAGCGGTCTTTTCGGGTCCCGAAAACCGAAGATTTCCGAGGACCACCAGGACCGCATCACAGCCGTCCGGTTGGACGGCTGCTCTTAGGAACGCCTGCCCTTCCCCGCCCTGCTCGCGGAGCCGCCAGAAGTGGCGGCTTCGCTCGCACCGGCCACCGCGCCGCGGACAGCCACTGCGACCGCACCACGAACGACGCCCGCAGCGACTACCATACCCTGAGACCCCACACCATGAGTTCTGACGTTCCGAACCCCGACATCGACGCCGCACGGATCGACACCGTCCGCATTGAGGACGAGATGGAGCAGTCCTACATCGACTACGCGATGAGCGTCATCGCGGGCCGGGCTCTGCCGGACGTCCGCGACGGCCTCAAGCCAGTCCACCGGCGCATCCTCTATGCGATGCACGAGATGGGCGTCAGCTCCCGGTCGGCCCACCGCAAGTCCTCCTCGGTCGTCGGGGAGACGATGGGGGATTATCACCCCCACGGCGACAGCGCGATCTACGACACCCTCGTGCGCATGGCGCAGGACTTCTCGATGCGCTACCCCCTCGTCGACGGGCAGGGCAACTTCGGTTCGGTCGACGGCGACCCCGCGGCGGCCATGCGCTACACCGAGGCCCGGATGAGCCCGATCTCCGAGGAGCTGCTGATCGACATCGAGAAGGAAACGGTCGACTTCACGGCCAACTACGACGACCGCCTCGAAGAGCCGGAGGTCCTGCCTGCGGCGATCCCGAACCTGCTCGTGAACGGTTCGTCGGGCATCGCGGTCGGGATGAGTACGAACGTCCCGCCCCACAACCTGCGGGAGGTGATCGACGCGACGATCCACCTGATCGACGACCCGGAGTGTTCGATCCCGGACCTGATGGAGCACGTCAAGGGACCGGACTTCCCGACGGGCGCGAACATCGTCGGCCGGGAGGCGATCCACTCGGCGTACACCACGGGTCGCGGGCGGCTCCGCGTGCGCGCGGAGTTCGAACGCGAACAGGCGGGCAAGCGCGAGCGGATAATCATCACGGAACTGCCCTTCCAGCAGAACAAGTCCCGGCTGGTCGAGCGCATCGCCGAGAACGTCAACGAGGGCAAAATAGAGGGGATCAGCGACCTGCGCGACGAGTCGGACAGAGACGGGATCCGCATCGCGATCGACCTCAAGCGCGGCGCGAACATTGACGTCGTCGAGAACCAGCTGCTCGAACACCACCTCGAACGGACCTTCGGCGTGATCAACCTCGCGCTGGTCGACGGTCAGCCCCAGGTGCTCGACTTGAAGGAGACGCTCGAACACTACGTCGAGCACCGAAAGGACGTCGTGCGCCGGCGCAGCGAGTACGATCTGGGCGAAGCAAAAGACCGCGCACACATCCTCGAAGGGCGCCTGAAGGCGCTCGACAACGTCGACAGCGTCGTCGAACTGATCCGCGGGGCCGAGGACCGAAACGGCGCGAAGGACGCCCTCCGTGGCGAGTTCGACTTCTCGGAGGCCCAGGCCGAACACATCGTCCGGATGCAGCTGGGCAGCCTGACGTCGCTCGAACGCGAGGAGATCAACGAGGAGTACGACGATCTCACCGCAGAGATCGAGCGCCTCGAAACCATCCTCGCCGACGAATCGGAGCTTCTCGGCGTCATCAAGGACGAACTACGCGGGATCCGCGAGGAGTACGGCGACGACCGGCGCACCAGCATCATCGAGGGCGGCGACACCGTGCTTCACGAGGACCTCATCCCCGAGGAGGACTCCCTGATCCTCGTCACCGAGGACGACTACGTCAAGCGAATGCCCGTCTCGGCGTTCGACCCCCAGGGTCGGGGCGGCAAAGGCATCATCGGCGCGAACCTCAAGGAGGGCGATCGCGTCTCGAAAGTGTTCCGCGCGAACACCCACGACTACCTGCTCTGCTTTACGAACCACGGGAAAGCCTACCAGATCCGCGGGTTCGACGTTCCCGAGATGAGTCGCACCGCCAGAGGGAAGTCGGCGGTCAACATCCTCGATCTGGATCCCGACGAGGAGCTGACGGCGGTCGTCAACACCGACGATTTCGACGAGGAGGAGTTCCTGACGATGGTCACGGAGAACGGCTACATCAAGCGGACCGAAGCCGGCGCCTTCGAGCGCGTGCGCTCGTCGGGGCTGATCGCCGCCTCGCTCGAAGAGGGCGATCGCCTCGTCGACGTCACCGTCACGGACGGTTCGACGGAGCTGATGATCGCGACGCGAAACGGGATGGCGATCCGTTTTCCCGAAAGCGAGGCCCGCGCGATGGGGCGTACCGCCAGAGGAGTGAACGGGATCAAGCTGCAGAGTGGCGACTCGGTAGTCGGCCTCGTCACGGCCGACGAAGGCCGAAGCCTGCTGACGATCACCGAAAACGGCTACGGCAAGCGAACCGCCTTTTCCGAATACCGTACCCAGTCACGCTACGGGAAGGGGCTGATCGACATCAAGACGGGCGCGCGCAACGGGCCGGTCGCTGCCGTCGAATCCGTGAGCGAGGACGACGACCTCATCGTGATGAGCGACGACGCCCAGATCATGCGCATTCGCGCGGCGGACGTCTCGACGGTCGGACGAAACACCAAGGGTGTGATCGTCATGCGCCTGGCGGGCGACGATCGCGTCGCCAGCGTCGACGTACTCCCGCGGACGGACTGAGGTTCGACGACGCGGTCATCGTGGACGCTCGGAGACGGTCAGTTCGTTCGGACGTGTTCGACGCGTCAAGCACCTCGCTCGCGATCCGGGGCGACAGCCCGGCGAGACGATTCCGGACTCATGATCGACTCCGATGACGTCGCTACGTGCTTCGGATGAGAGTAGTACGAAACGATACGCGCTAGAAGTGGCTCCGTTCGGCGATCGGGTCGTCGCCTCAGATCAGGTCTTCCTTTTCGAGGCCCACCATCACGTCGTCAACCAGCGAGTCGACGTCCTCGTAGGGGAACTCCTGATGGTTCGACAGGCGGGTCGCCATCTCCATGGCAGTGAAACTGGTGTCGCCGGATTCGAACTTCGTCGCCGGCCCGTTCGGGAGCGCGGGGACGAGGTCCATCTGGTTTTTGACGGGATAATCGGCGCCCTCGAACGCGTCGTGAAGCTGCGTACGGAGTTCGTCTTTGTCAGCCATAGCCGATAACTGTTCTCCGGAAAGACAAAAACATTCTGAAACGATCCAGAACGGGTAGGGCGTTTCCGACGGCAAACTGAAGCCTTTTTCACCGCGCCGAGCGACCCCCGCGGTATGCGGGACGTCCTCAGCGAGTGGCAGCCGGTCGTCGACGACGCGATCGAAGAACTCCTGCCCCGCGCCGTCGACGAGGCCTACCTCGACGAGTGGTTCGGACCGGCGAGCCACCGATACGACCCGGACGCGATCCAGCGCGCGCTGTCGGATCCGATCTGGGACCTCCTAGATCGTGGGGGCAAGCGCTGGCGGGCGGTCGTCTGCCTGCTCTTGCTCGACGGGTTCGGGGCCGATCCCCACGCGTACCTGCCCTACGCTTGCATCCCGGAAGTGCTTCACAACGGGACCATCATCGTCGACGACGTCGAGGACGAAGCCGAGATACGCCGCGGCGAACCCGCCCTGCACCACGTCTTCGGCGAGGACATCGCACTCAACGCGGGCAACGCGATGTACTTCCTTCCCCTGAAGATCGTCGGGAAGAACCCCGCCGGTCTCGACCCCGAGACCCAACTCGCGATCTACGACATGCTGATGGACGAGCTCAACCGGACGCACCTAGGTCAGGGGATGGACATCCACTGGCACCGCAACCGCGACGTTTCGGTGGGCGAGGCCGAGTACCTCGAAATGTGTGCGTGCAAGACGGGCTGTCTCGGGCGGATCGTCGCCCGACTGGCCGCCCTCATCACCGACCAATCCTCCGAGGTCGAGCGCGAGATCGCCGCCTACGCCGAGGAGATGTCCATCGCCTTCCAGATCGGCGACGACATCCTCGACGTCGAGAGCACCATCGAGGGTACCACCGAGTTCGGCAAGGCCTTCGGCAACGACATCCGTGAGGGCAAGCGCACCCTGATGGTGATCCACGCCCTCTCGGCGGCCGATCCGGCCGAGGCCGACCGGCTCGCCGAGACCCTCCACGCCGAAGAGAACACCCGCGAGGAGATCCTCGACGCCATCGAGATCCTCCAGACGACCGGCAGCATCGAGTACGCCCGCGAACGCGCCTTGGAGTTCGCCGAGAGCGCTCGCAAGCACCTCCGGGACGTATCCCTGAAAGAGGAACGCGCCGATCAACTCGCCTCCTTTACCACGTTCGTCATCGACCGGGACGTGTAACTCAGAGGCCCGAACGGGAGTCAGGGACGGATGATCGTTATCTCTTCACGTAGCATATGTACCGTATGCCACGGATGCGGACGAACGGTATTGACACGTACTACGAACAGCAAGGGGCGGGTCCGGCAATCGTCTTCGTCCACGGCGCGATCCTCGATCACAGCCAGTGGGACCCGCAGGTCGAAGCTCTCAGCGAAGAGTACACGACGGTCGTCTACGACGTCCGGGGTCACGGGCGGACCGGCGGGTCGAACAGGCCCCGCTACTCGGTCGAGCTGTTCGCCGACGACCTCGCCGCTCTCGTCGAGGCGCTGGATCTCGACCGGCCCGTCGTCTGCGGGCTCTCAATGGGGGGCTGTATCGCGCAGGTGTACGCCGCGCGCCACCCGGACCGAGTGAGCGGGCTCGTGCTGGCCGGGACGTTCACACCCGAACTGCTCGACCGGAGCGAGTGGTTCCAACGCTCGGTGTTGCTTCGTGCGACCGTCCCGCCGGTTCGTCTTCTCGGTTACGAGCGCGTCGAGAAGGCTCTCGTGTGGCTCCACGAACGCCTTTCGAAGGGCGCGAGGGGTGACTACGAGCGGATCGAGGAGGTGCGCTCGTCGGGGCCACGGATGACGACCGAGGAGTTCGCGAAGGTGATCCGCGCGGTCGCGAGCTTCCACGAGACGGACCTCGACCTCGGCGCGATCACGGCGCCGACCCTCGTCCTCTACGGGGAGAACGAACCGCCGTTCATGCGCCGTCACGGGCCGAAACTGGCGGCGGCGCTGCCCGAGGTCACCCTCCGGGAGATCCCCGGTGCGGGCCACGCTTCGAACCTCGACGATCCGGCGGCGTTTACGGGAGAGCTTCGTGCGTTTCTCGCGGACCTGGCGTAGCGTCAGACACCCGGCCACTTCGCCGCGATTTATACGGGCCGGCCCGTTGAGTCGGCATGGCAGTCGACCCCGACTTCGAGTACAAGTTGCTAACGCGCCTGACGGAAGCCCGCGGCGTGCCCGGCTACGAGGACAGGGTACGGGAGATCGTCCGCGAGGAACTCACCCCCCACGTCGACGCGATCCGAACCGACGCGATGGGCAACGTGATCGGAACGATCGAGGGCGATTCGGAGTACTCGGTGGCCGTCGCGGGCCACATGGACGAGATCGGCTTCATGGTCACGCACGTAGACGATGACGGCTTTCTCGCGGTCGACCCGCTAGGCGGGTTCGACCCCCGCGTGCTGAAGGCCCAGCGGGTGACCGTCCACACCCCGGAGGGGGATCTCCCGGGCGTGATCGGCTCGCCGCCGCCCCATACGTTGGACGAGGAGGAGCGCGAGCGGACCCCGAAGACCGAGGACGTGCGCATCGACCTCGGGCTCGATCCGGCGGCCGTCGAGGAGCGCGTTTCCCCCGGTGATCTCGTGACGATGGAGCAAGGGACAGAACTCGTCGGCGAGCACGTCACGGGCAAGGCGATCGACAACCGCGTCAGCGTCTTCGCGCTGATCGAGGCCGCCCGGCGGATCGAGAACCCGCAGGTGACGATCCATTTCGCCGCGACGGTCCAAGAGGAGGTCGGGCTTCGCGGGGCGCGAGCGCTCGGGGTGGATCTCGACCCGGATCTGGCGATCGCGCTGGATACGACCGTCGCGAACGACGTGGCGGGCTTCGAGGAACGCGAGTACGTCACCGAACTCGGTGCGGGCGCGGCGATCAAGCTGAAGGATTCGAGCGTGATCACCAGCCCGAAGGTCCACCGCCGGCTCGCGGCGGTCGCCGAAGAGTCGGGGATCACCCACCAGTTCGAGGTGTTGCCCGCAGGTGGGACCGACACGGCCGGCTTCCAGACGCCCGCGGGCGCGAAACCCGTCGGCGCGATCTCGATCCCCACGCGTTATCTCCACACCGTCACCGAGAGCGCCCACGTCGAGGACGTCGAGGCGGTGATCGATCTCCTGGTCGCGTTCCTCGAAAGCGAGACCGGCGAGTTCGACTACCGGCTCTGAGTACTCCGGCGGGCGTGGCGGAAACCAACATATTCAGTACGGCCCGTTCCCAACCCCCGCGTATGAGCGAGGACCGAGATCGGGACCGCGATCTCTCACGGCGGCTGTTCATGCGCGAGGCGACGATCGGCGGGGCGGCGGCGGTCGCCGCGAGCACCAGTGCGGCCGCTCAGGAGGACAACGAAAGTGCCGGTAACGAAAGTGGCGGCAATGAGAGTGGGGGCAACGAAAGCGGCACCAATGAGAGTGGGGGTAACGAAAGCGGCGGCAACGAGAGTGGGGGTAACGAAAGTGGCGGCAACGAGAGCGGCGGTAGCGAAAGCGGCGGAGGCGGGGGCGAGCCCGGCGGCGGCGGGGGCGGAGGCGTTCAGTTGCCCGGCGCGGCGAAGTCGGCCGGGGTCGCGCTGACCGTCGCGCTCAGCTCGACGCTCGGGTTCATCTACGTGTTCATGAAATACGGCGGCGACTACGAGGGCGATCGCATCGAATAACCCGCAAACGAATTTCTTAAGCCGCAGTGTCGGGCCAGTACCGGTGTGAACGGACGCCCGAACGCGAGTCGTGGTCGGCGATGAAGACGACCGTCGACTGGCGGGTCTGTGCGACCCTCACCGGGACCGTCCTCAAGTGGCTCACCGTCCCGCTCAGCGTCCCGCTTTTGATCGCGGTCTACTACGGCGAGGCGCTCGTCCCGTTTCTCGTCACGATGGCGGTTTCGCTCGCGGTCGGCGAGGCGTTCTCCCGGATCGGAATCGAGGGGCGACTCGGGCCCCGCGAGGCGTTTCTCATGGTGGCGGTGACGTGGTTCGCCGTGCCCGTCGTCGGCGCGATCCCGTTCGTGCTGGCGGGAAGCGGCTCAATCGCCCACCCGATCGACGCCCTGTTCGAGTCGATGAGCGGCGTGTCGACGACTGGGGCGACCGTTCTGTTGGACTTCGAGATCCATTCGCACTCGGTTCTGATGTGGCGACAGGTCATCCAGTGGCTCGGTGGGCTGGGGATCCTCGTGCTCGCGACGGCGATCCTCTCCCAGATCGGGGTCGGTGGCGCCCAGCTCATGGAGTCGGAGACCCAGACCCGCGACGTCAACAAGCTCGCCCCCCGGATCGCCCAGACCGCCCGCCTGCTCGGGGAACTCTACATTGGGCTCACCGTCCTGCTCGTCGCGGTCCTCTACGGGCTGCACCTTGCTGGGCTGGCCCCGAACATGGGCTTGTACAACGCCGTTGCCCACCCGCTGACGACGATCTCGACCGCCGGGTTCTCGCCCGAGCCCGAGAGCATCGCCGCGTTTTCGCCGGTGGCCCAGTGGACGATCGTCCCCTTCATGATCGTCGGGGCGACGAACTTCGTGTTGATCTACTTCGCCCTGCAGGGCGACTGGCACCGGCTCGTCGACAGCGAGGAGTTTCGCTTCTACATCGCGTTGCTCGGGCTGCTTGGCGCGATCACCGTCGCGTTGCTCTTCTTCGACGAGTCGTACACGGGCGGTATCGAGTCGACGATGCGCCACTCGGTGTTCAACACCGTCTCGATCATGACGACGACGGGCTACGCGAACGCGAACTACGACCTCTGGGAATCGGGCGCGAAACACGTCCTGTTTCTCGCGATGTTCATCGGCGGGATGGCCGGTTCGACCACCTGCTCGATCAAGACGCTGCGCTGGCTCGTCGTCATCAAGGGGTTTCGCCGTGATCTGTTCACCTCGATCCATCCCGAGGCGATCCGCCCGGTGCGCTTGAGCGGCGAGGTCGTCGACGAGGAGACCATCCGCGACATCTACGCGTTCACACTGGTGAACCTCTTGATCTTCGCGACGGCGACGGTCTTCATCGTCGTCGACGGCGCCCGTGTCGGGCTCGCGCTGAGCGAGTTCGACGCGATGGGCGCGGCCGCGGCGACCTTCCTCAACATCGGGCCGGCCTTCGGCATCGCGGGTCCCTTCGGCACCTACGAGGCGTTCCCGACGACGACGAAGCTCGTGATGATCGTCCTGATGTGGATCGGGCGTATCGAGATCGTCCCGGTGCTCGTGTTGTTCACGCGGGCGTTCTGGAAATAGGCACCCTCAGCCGATCGCCGCGGTCACGGCGTCGACCACGTCGGTGCGGGCGAAGACCACGACGTGATCGCCGGCCTCGATCCGGGTGTCCCCGCGCGGGATGATACACTCCTCCTCGCGGGTGATCGCGCCGATGACGACGGCGTTCGGAAGTTCGGCCATCGAATCCTGCAGGGTTCGGCCCGCGAGAACGCTGTCCTCGTCGATCTCGATCTCGAGGACCTCCGCCCGGTCGTTGTGGATGAGCGAGATGTTCTCGGCGCGGCCCTGGTGGGTGAATCGGGTGATCTCCTCGGCGACCACCTCGCGGGGGTTGACCGCGGCGTCGACGCCGACCGCCTCGAAGAGGTCGACGTAGTCGCCGTGTTCGACGACGGCGACCGCCCGGTTGGCTCCGAGCTGTTTCGCGAGCAGCGAGATCAGCAGGTTCGTCTCGTCGTGGGTCAGCGCGGCGATCACCACGTCGGCCTCGTCGATGTGCTCGCGCGAGAGGAACTCGATGTCCGTCGCGTCGCTCTCCATGACGACGGTGTTTGGGAGTCGCTCCGCGAGGTCGCGCGCCCGGTCGTAGTCCTCCTCGATGAGCCGGGGTTTCAGTCCCCGCTCCTCGAACATCTTCGCGACCTGGTAGCCGACCTCGCTTCCGCCGACGATGACGATCTCCTCCGTGGAATCCGGCGTGGCCTCGGGCGAGAGTTCGGTTCCGAAGCGCTGGACGCTCTCGGGGCTGCCGATCACGACGACGTAGTCCCCGGCCAGCAGCTCCGTCTTGCCGCGGGCGATCTCGACCTCGTCGCCGCGAAGCAGGCCAACGAACGTCAGCGAGTCGAATCGGTCCGCCTCCGCGACCGTCTGGCCGGTCACGGGGCTGTCTTCGGGGATCTCGAACTCCGCCATCTGGACGGTGCCGCCGGCGAAGGGATCGGCGTCGCGGGCGGCCGGCAGCCCGACGATGGTGACGATCGCCTGTGCGGAGAGAAGGTCGGTACAGACCATGAAATCGACGCCGAAGGCCTTATCCGACCGGTTCCACGTCTCGAGTAGGTCGGGCTTTTTCACCCGGGCGATGGTGAAGACGTCGCCGATGGCCTTGGCGGCGCTGCAGGCGACGATGTTGGTCTCGTCGTTGTCGGTGCTCGCGATGAGCATGTCGGCCTCGCCGATTCCGGCCTTCTCGAGGGCCGACAGCGACGTCCCGTCGCCCTGGATCGCAAGCACGTCGAGCGAGTACGTCAGGTCGTCGACGCGCTCGCCGTCGATGTCGATGACGACCACGTCGTGTGTGCTTGCGAGTCCAGCGGCGATCGAGGAGCCGACCTCGCCGGCCCCGATGATGATCACACGCACGAAACCACCGTCATAGATGCCGGTTTACGGCCGGGATGTATGTACCTTCGGTTATACCGAGTCGGGGGTCCGATGGACCTCCAACTCCACGTCGCGCGGTTCCCCCTCCAGATCCGCGACGATCCGCCTGACGACCCGTTCGGCCTCCTTGGTGACCTTCGGTTTGAGCTTCCCGATCACCCAGCCGAAGGAGACGAACGCGGGCAGGTCGATCGCGCTGCCGCGGGCGGACTCGGGGTCGAACTCCACGCGCAGCCACACCCGCGAGGCCGTCTCGTGGCCCTCGGGCGCTTCCTCGGGGGCCGCCTCGACGCGCCAGTGCCCGCGGGCGTCGATGTCCTTGACGAGCGCCCAGTCGATCCGCGTCGGCGGGTCGACGCCCGTGACCTCCGAGCGGGCCGTATAGGTGAGCTTCCACCACGCGAGCCGGAGGTCGTACCGGGTGCCCGGCGACCCGTCGCCGTGCTGGCGAACCCCGGTGAGGTACTCGGAGTAGTTCGCGTACCGGGGGAAGTCGATGAGGAAGTCGTAGACCTCCTCGGGCGGCAGATAGATGACCGTGCTCAGTTCGACTTCGTCCACACGAGCAGTTGCGACGAATTCGCCCTAAGTGTTTGTGTTTGGATCCGGACGAACACGGGGTGTCCGATCGCCGTTCGATGCGCTGATTCCCCACAATGGACATCCTTACCGTTCCACGGCGGCATCGCCGAAGTATGGAAACCGACGTGCTGATCATCGGCGGTGGCGTCGCGGGGTTGACCGCAGGGACGTTCACCGCCCGCGCCGGACTGGAGACGCTGATCGTCGACGGCGGGGAGTCGATCCTCCGACGGAACGCCCACCTGGAGAACGTCCCCGGGTTTCCCGCCGGCATCGACCCGCGGCTCTTCCTCGACATGACCCGCGCGCAGGCCGAGCGCGCCGGCTGTTCGTTCGCCGAAGGGACCGTCACGCAGGTGACTCACGCGGGCGAGCCGGAGGCCGTCGGCTTCGAGGTCGCGACGGAGGACGGAACGGTCCACGAGGCCGAGCGGGTCATTGCCGGTTCGTGGTCGGATTCGAGCTATCTCGAATCACTCGACGTCGAACTCGACCGCCGCGGGAGCAAGCAGTACATCGAAACCGACGGCGACGGCCACACCGCCGTCGAGGGACTCTACGCCGCCGGCCGGATCGCCCGTCGGTACCACCAGACCGTGATCGCGGCGGGCCACGGTGCGGAGGTCGCCCTGACGCTGATCCACGACTCCGACCTGCACTTCTACAACGACTGGGTCGTTCCGGAGGGGTATTTCACCGACCGCGGGCGGGAGGTCCCGCCGGGCTGTGAGGAGATCGACGACGAGGAACGCGAGCGCCGGGCGGAGAAGGGCCGCGAGACGATGCGCGAGTGGCTCGCCGAGCCATATGGGGAGAAACCGACGCCGCATCCGAGCCTGACCGAGGAGTGATCTCTCAGGGGAGCGACTCGCAGGCCACCCCGTCGCCGTCGCGGTCGAGGCCGTGTGGGTCGCTTGAGTCCTCATCGAGGACCGCCTGGGCCTCCGCCTGCGTCTCGAAGTCCGAACAGTTGTAATCGATGTCGCCGCCCGAATCACCATCGTCGGTGTCGGTACCGTCCCCGTCACTTTCGCCGTCATCTCCTTCGCTATCCCCGGAGCCGCCGGGGAGCGTTTCGCAGGCCGTTCCGTCGCCATCAGCGTCGAGGCCGTGTGGATCGCTCGGGTCCTCGTCGAGGACCGCTTGGGCCTCCGCCTGCGTCTCGAAATCCGAACAGTCGTAATCAGCGCTGTTGTCGGAGCCGCCCTCGTCCTCATCCGTCCCGTCCGCGGGCGGTTCCTCGGTCGATCCCTCGAAGCCCCACAGGCCGACCCCCTCGTTTCGGGCCTCGGCCTCGGCGTCCTCGAACGCGGGACGCTCGGAGAACTGCGAGTCGTACATTCGGGCCAGTCCCTCGTCGATCAACGCGCGGTTGAACGACTCTCCCTCGTCGGTGTGGACGTAGACGAGGAGCCGACCGTAGGAGCCACGCCGGTCGGCTTCCGGATCGACCGCGATGCGGACCTCCTCGCCGTCGAGCTCATCGGTTGCGTACGCCGTCGCGCGGTCGCCCCAGTCTGCGAGCCAGTCCGCACCGTCCGTGTTGTCGGGGATCCCCTCGAACTCGGCGGGGTCGTTCTGGCCGTACGTCTCGGGGGTATCGACCCCGAGCAGTCTGATGGTGTCGACCTCGCCGTTCGGGAAGCGGACCTCCATCGTGTCGCCGTCGATCACCCGCTCGACCGTGACGGTCCACTCCGTTCCGTCGGCCGGGCCGCGCGCGGACGCCGAGTCGTCGGTTTCGTCGCCGCCGTTGGAACCGTCCTCGGACTCGCGCTCCGAGGTGGAATCAGGGCTTTCCTCCTCCGAGTCATCGTCCGCCGAACTATCGGCGTCGGTGCCACCGCTGTCGCCGTCGGCGTTATCCGACCCGTCGGACGCTTCCTCGGTATCCGAGTCATCGCCCTCGTTCGAGTCCGAACCGCCATCGCCGTCACCGCTGTCGTCGTCCTCCGCATCGGCTCCTTCGAGGTCGTCGCTGTCGTTCGATTCGATCGGCTGCTCACCGTCGCCGCCGTCGTCGGTTCCCATGCCGGTACAGCCGGCCAGCACGACGAGGAGACAGAGCACGACGGCGATGAGCAGTCGTCGAGAACGTCGGGTCATACTCGTTCCTCGTCGATCCGTTATGTGAGTGTTTGGACTGATACGATTCGGCTAGAGGACGGATCGCCGCGAGGCAGCGGGGTGTGCGAACGGCGAACGAACGAGAGTCGGGCTTCGGCGACGACCGGCTACGTTTAACCCCGCGGGTCGAGAAGGACGAGTGAATGCTCTCGGGAGTGAACGTCGCGTTGGGTGTCACGGGATCGATCGCCGCGGTCAAGGTCGTGGAGATCGCCCACGAACTCCGCCGGCGCGGCGCGAACGTCAGGGCCGTGATGAGCGAGGGCTCTCGCGGGATCGTCCATCCGTGGAGCGTCGAGTTCGCCACCGAAAACGACGTGATCACCGAACTGACGGGGAGAGTCGAACACGTCGACCTCTGCGGGCGGGACGGCTGGGCCGACGTGTTGTTGATCGCGCCGGCCACCGCGAACACAGTGGGAAAGATCGCGAGCGCGATCGACGACACGCCCGTCACGACGTGTGCGACGACCGCCCTCGGAGCCGGGGTACCGGTCGTGATCGCCCCCGCGATGCACGAGCCGATGTACGACCATCCGGGCGTGCTCGACGCCATCGAGCGCGTCGAGGAATGGGGCGTTTCGTTCGTCTCACCGCGGATCGAGGAGGGGAAAGCGAAGATCGCGAGCGAGGACGCGATCGCGCTCACCACCGCGCGGATCGCCACGCCATCACCGCTTTCCGGCGAGCGGGTCGTCGTGACCGCCGGCGCGACCGCCGAGTCGGTCGACCCCGTGCGCGTGTTGACGAACCGGTCGTCGGGCAAAACGGGGAGGGAAGTCGCGCGCGCCTGTTACGTCGCCGGGGCGAACGTAACGCTCATCCACGCGCTGATCGGGCCCCACCCACTCGACGAAGGGTCCGACGAGGACCCCGCCGCCTACGCGGAGGTCGTACGCGTCGAGGAGGGCGTCTCGCTCTCGGAGGCCGCGCTCGCGGCCGCGACCGGGGCCGACGCGTACGTCTCGGTCGCGGCGATCAGCGACTACACCGTCGAGACTGAGGACCAGAAGATCCGCTCGGGCCAAGACCTCTCGCTCGACTTGCTTCCCAGTCCAAAGGTCGTCGACGCGGTGCGCGAGGAGTACCCCGAGCTGCCGATCATTGGGTTCAAAACCGAGACGAGCGGGGACGACGAGGCGATGGTCGAGGCCGCCCGAGCGATCAAGGATCGCGTCGACATGAGCTTCGTCGTCGCGAACGACGCGGGCGTGATGGGTGCAGCGGAGACGCGTACCCTGTTCGTCGACGGCGGGGTCACCGAGCACCGGGGAACGAAAGCCGAGATCGGCGCGGCGGTAGCGAGGCGGCTCGCACGGACCCTCGGCGAAGCCTCCGACCGGGGCGAGGGATAACGAAATCGTTTTCCTACGTGTGACGTTTGATTCGAGTAGTATGGGGCCCCAGCCATGAGTAGCACAGACGTACCACTACGGGGGGTCGTTCGTGGTGCCTGAGCGGCTGCTCGTGCCGGTCGAGCAGTCGGTGACGTTCCGCCGGACCGTCGGCTACGCCGTCGAATCGGCGCTCGAATCCGAAGGGGCCGTCGAACTGCACTTCGTCGCGGCGGTAAGCACCGACGAGGAGACGCCGACCGGGCGACGGACGATCGAGGACGCGGAGGAACTGCTCGATCGGGTCAGGACGTGGGTCGACGAGGACGGCGACGGATCGGTCGCCGTCGAAACGGCCGTCATCGGGACCGATCGCTACCTGTTCAGTCCGACCGACTACGCCGACGCGTTCGCCGACTACGCGGAGCAAAACGGGATCGATCGACTCCTCATCGATCCGGAGTACCATCCCGGCGCGACCGCGCCGATGCTGCGACCGCTCGAACACCGCCTCGAAGCGTACGGTCTCGACTACGAGGAGGCACCGGTCGAGCGTCAAACCCGCCGGAGCCGACTGGTCACCGCCGGGGGCGCGAGCCGGTTCGTGACGCTGTTTCTGGTCTCCTTTGGGTTCTACCTCGTGTTGGGCGATCCGACCTACCCGTTCGACCTCGCGACGGGCGCGGTCTCCGGGCTGATCGTCGCGCTCACACTCGATCACGTGACGTTTACGCGGCCCCCGCGGGCGGTTCGCTCGTCGATGCGGGTCGTCCGGTTTTTCCTGTACGTGCCGTATCTCCTCTTCGAGATCGTCAAGTCGAACCTCCAGGTCGCGGCGGTCATCCTGCGGCCCTCGCTCCCAATCGAGCCGCGCATGACTCGGGTTCGGGTGACGACCCCGAGCGGCCTGCCGCTGACGTCGCTTGCGAACAGCATCACGCTCACGCCGGGCACCCTGACCGTTCGGGCGGACGATCAGGACCTGATCGTTCACGCGCTGATCCCCGCGACCCGCGAGGGGCTCTTCGACGGCGGGTTGGAGCGGGCGGTCCGCTTCGTCTTCTACGGGCGAAGTGCCATGAGTATCGCCTCGCCCGAGGAGCGCGGCGATACGGAGATCCTCGGTGGTGAGGAGTCGTGAGTCTCGTCAACGACGTCTTCATCGGTGCGGCGGCGGTCTTCGTCGTCCTCGCGATCGCGATGCTCTATCGCGTGATCAAGGGACCGACGATGCAGGACCGCGTGCTCGCGGTCAACGTGCTCGGGACCAACACCGTGGTGATCCTCGCGCTGCTCGCCGCGGGCCTCGAGGAGCCGTGGTTCCTCGACATCGCGCTGATCTATGCACTGTTGAACTTCCTGATGACCATCGCCATCTCGAAGTTCACCGTCGAGCGGGGTGGGATTATATGATCGAACGCCTCCGCGTGGGGTCGATCGTCGTCCTCGTCGCCGGCGGGGTCTTCTTCACGTTCGTCTCGACGACGGGCGTGCTCCGCCTGCCCGACGTCTATACGCGGGCCCACACCGCCTCGCAGGCCGACACCCTCGGGGCTGGCTTCGCGCTCGCGGCGGTCGCGCTCGCGCTCGGCTGGCAGCCCGCGACCCTGATCACCGTCCTCCTGATGTTCTTCATCTTCATCACCAATCCGACGGCCGCCCACGCCATCGCCCGGGCGGCCTACGAGTCGGGGATCGAGCCCTGGCGGGAGGACGAGCCATGACGCCCCTCGAAGCCGCGCTCGTCGTCTTCGTGCTCGCGACGGCGGTCGCCACGGCGCTGTTCCGGGACGTGCTCTCGGCGATCATCGTCTTCGCCGCCTACAGCCTGGGAATGGCGATCCTCTATACCGTCCTGTTCGCCCCGGACGTGGCGATGACCGAGGCCGCCATCAGCGCCGGCGTCACTACGATCCTGCTGTTGTTGACGATCGCGAAGACGGTCCGGCCGCCGACCGACGAGCTCTTCGAGTCGGTGAACGTCCCCGCGCTGATCGCGGTCGGCGCGTTCGCGCTCGTGATGGGGGCGGCGGTCCTACCGGCGATCCCCGCTGTGGGCGATCCCAGTGCCATCGCGTGGGCCAACCCGGACGTCTCACAGTACTACCTCCAGAACACCTACGCCGAGACGGGCGTACAGAACACCGTGGCGGCGGTGCTCGCCGCGTACCGTGGGTTCGACACGTTCGGCGAGGCGGTCGTCGTCTTCGGGGCGGCGGTCGCCGTGTTGCTCGTGCTCCACCGTGAGGTGTTCGCATGAGCGGCTCGATCGACGACTCCTACGTCGAGAGTCAGGTCATCATGACGACGGTGAAGATCGTCACGCCGTTCGTGTTGACCTACGGGCTGTTCGTCACCTTCCACGGTGCGGACGCCCCCGGCGGGGGTTTTCAGGGCGGGGCGATCATCGGGGTCGTGATCCTGATGCTCGCCTTTGCCTTCGGGATCGAGCCGACCCGCGAGTGGCTCGACAACCGCGTGGTCACGGGACTGATCGCCGGCGGCGTCCTCGCGTTCGGCACGATCGGGGTCGTGCCGATGCTTCTCGGGGGCGCGTTCCTCCAGTACGAGCTGCTGCCGATCCCCCATCCCACCCGCTACGGGATCGAGGGAATCGAGATCCTCGGCGTCGCGGCGATCGTTTCTGGCACCGTGATCAGCCTCTTTTTCGTGACGGCGGCGGGCTTTGCCACCGAGGCGATCGCCGGGTCCGAGAGCACCGACGCCCCGCGGGACGACCAGCCACGGGTTCGTGGCGACACGCAAACGGGGGGTGAGGAGTGATGCTCGACCTGCTTGCGACCCGGTATGCCTACGTCGCGTTCATCGTCCTGCTCTCGGTGGGACTGTACATGGTGATCGCCAGCCAGAACCTCGTCAAGAAGCTGATCGGGGTCAACCTCTTCCAGACGGCGATCTTCCTGTTCTTCGTCGCCGTCGCGTACGTCGAGGGCGGGGCCGTGCCCGTCGTGCCGAAGGACGCCGGCGGGCCGACGACGACGCTCGTGAGTCCGTTGCCCCACGTGATCGTGCTGACTGCCATCGTGGTCGGGGTCGCCCTGACGGCGGTCGGCCTCGCACTGATCGTGCGGATCTACACCGAGTACGGGACCCTTCGAGAGGACGTCCTCCGGGAGGTGCGCGCCGATGATTGAGAACGTTCCCGTACTGCTGGTCGTCGTCCCAATCCTCGCTGCGACCCTGCCACACTTCCTCGGGCTTCGTTACGACCGGGCGGGCTGGACGATCGCCGCGCTTGTGACGACCGCGTCGTTCGGCCTTGCGATATGGCTCGCCGCCACCGTCTTCACGACGGGCGAAGCGGTGGTCCACCAGCTCGGAGGCTTCCCGCGGCCGATCGGGATCGAACTCGTCGCCGACCGGCTCTCGACGCCCTTTGCCGTCCTCGTCACCGGGGTGTCGGCCGGCGTCCTCGCGTACACCCGCACGGGCGGGCCGCGGGGCAACAGCTTCTACAGCGCGTAC
This sequence comes from Halalkalicoccus subterraneus, assembly GCF_003697815.1. Classification (NCBI taxonomy): domain Archaea; kingdom Methanobacteriati; phylum Methanobacteriota; class Halobacteria; order Halobacteriales; family Halalkalicoccaceae; genus Halalkalicoccus; species Halalkalicoccus subterraneus. Next base: position 18,978 of record NZ_RDQG01000045.1, read on the forward strand.
CTCCTGCTGGTCGGCGGGCTCTCGGGGCTCACGCTGACCGGCGACGTCTTCAACATGTTCGTCTTCCTCGAGATCGTCGGGCTGACGACCTACGCGCTGATCTCGAAGGGACGCTCGGGCGAATCGGCGGTCGCGGCACTGAAGTACCTCATCATCGGAACGGTCGGCGCGTCGCTATACCTGATCGGCGTCGGCCTGCTGTTCGTCGCGACGGGGACGCTGAACATGACCGATCTGGCGACGGCGATCCCCGAGCAGGCGGGCTATACGGACCCGCTCGTCCTCTCGTCGTTTGCCTTCGTCTTCATTGGGTTCGCCATCAAGATCGCACAGTTCCCGCTGCACAGCTGGCAGCCCGACGCCTACCAGCACGCGCCCGACGGCGTGACGCCGATGGTCGCGGCGCTCGTCTCGACGGTGTCGGCGTACGCGCTGTTCCGGCTCGTCTACTCGGTCTTTACCGTGGAGTTCCTCGTCGCGAACCCCTACACCACCGAGGTCGTCGTGACGTTCGGGTCGATCAGCGTCCTCGCCGGCAGCGCGCTCGCCGCCATGCAGACGGAGGTGAAACGGATACTCGCCTACTCGTCGGTCTCGCAGTTCGGTCTGGTCGTACTCGCCTACGGTCTGGTCAACGACACCGCGCTGGTCGGTGCACAGATCCACCTGCTCGGGCACGCGATCATGAAGGGCGGGCTGTTCCTCGCGGCCGGGACGATCGCCGCGGGCGTCGGCGCGCGCACCGTCGACGAGTACGCCGGCCTCGCAAAGCGGATGCCGTTCGCGGCGGGCTCGCTTGCGGTGCTCGGAATCGCGCTCGTGGGCGTACCCCCCTCGATCGGCTTCGTCGGCAAGTGGTACATCGCGGTCGGCGCGGTCGAGGCGGGCGCGTGGCCCGTCGCAGTCGTGGTGTTCCTGAGTACGATGTTCACGCTCGCGTACGTCGCGCGGCTGCTCGAGAAGATGTACTTCACTCCCGTTGCGGACCGACCGACGTCGGATGCGGTCGCGGCGGACGGGGGCGAGTCGGGGGACTCCGACGGCACACGGGAGCGAGATTCGGTGACCGATGGTCCTGCCCGCGTCCCCGGCAGGGTCGCTCCGGGCACAGTTTCGAAGGGGATGCTCGGGGTGACGATCCTCGCCGCGTTGCTCGCGGTCGGGCTCGGGTTCGCGGGTGGGGTCTTTGATGCCCTGCTCTCGCCGTTCGTCGAGGTGATTCTCAATGGTTGAGGTAGCTAGTATCAGACCGCTGTTGGCCGTCCTCGTCTCGTTTCTCGCGGCGGGGATGATCGTCGCGTCGTATCGCTACCCGAACGTCCGAGACAGCTGGTCGGTGATCGCCGCACTCACGAAGTTCGGGATCGTCGCCAGCATGCTGCCGGGCGTCCTCGACGGAACCATCTACGTCTGGAGTTTCGGCACGTTCGTCCCCGGCGTCGAGTTCGCCCTACGGGCCGATCCGTTGGGGATGGTGTTTGCCCTGCTCGCGTCGTTCTTGTGGGTCTTCACGGCGTTTTACGCGGTGGGCTACATGCGCGGGCTCGACGAGCCCAACCAGACGCGCTTTTTCGCCGCGTTCGCGATGAGCCTCTCGACGGCGCTGGGCATCGCCTTCGCCCAGAACCTCGTGACGATCTTCGTCTTCTACGAGCTACTGTCGGTGTCGACCTACCCGCTGGTGGCTCACGACGAGGACCGCGAGGCGCGCATCGCCGGGCGCAAGTACGTCGCCTACACCTTCTTCGGCGGCGGCGTACTCGTGCTCGCCGGGACGGTGCTGGTCTTTCAGATGGCCGGCACCGTCGACTTCGCCGCGGGCGGCATCCCGGCGCTCGCAGAAGCGGCCGGTGCCGACCCGTGGTTCGCCCGCCTCGCGTTCGGCCTCCTGGTCGCGGGCTTCGGCGTGAAGGCCGCGCTGATGCCGGTCCACTCGTGGCTCGCCGACGCGATGGTCGCGCCGACGCCCGTTTCGGGACTGCTACACGCGGTCGCGGTCGTCAAGTCGGGTGCCTTCGGCATCTCGCGGGTGATCCTCGACGTCTACGGACCCGACCTCGCTGCGGATCTGGGTGTGCACATCCCGCTGGCGATCGTCGCGGCCTTCACCCTGACTGCGGCCTCGATCATCGCGCTGCGGAAGGACCACCTCAAGCGTCGGCTCGCCTACTCGACGACCGCACAGCTCTCGTACATCGTGCTGGGGCTGTCGATGCTCCATCCGTATGCGATCCTCGGCGGGCTCTTTCACATCCCCGCCCACGCGTTCTGTAAGCTCACGCTGTTCTTCTGTGCGGGGTCGATCCACGTCGAGACCCACACCGACTACATCAGCGAGATGGCCGGCATCGGCAAACGGATGCCGTTCACGATGGCCGCCTTCACCGTCGGAGCCGCCGGAATGGCCGGCATTCCCCTCGTTGCTGGCTTCGTCAGCAAGTACTACATGCTGATCGGCGGGCTCGGCGCGGGCGGCATCGGCGTTATCGGTGCGGAAAGCGCGACGATGAGCCCGCTGATGGGGACGGTCTTCTCGGGCTCGCTGATCGTCAGCGGCCTGCTCAACATCGCGTACTTCTGGCCGGTCGTCTATACGGCCTACTTCGAGAGCGAAAACGCCCACGACGCCAAACCCCTACTGGAGTTCCCCATGGGCGGGAAACCCGAATCCTACGGCGTTTCGGTCGGTCGGCTCACGGACGGGGGACGGCCCGATGACGACGCGAACCGCGGGCAGGGCTACGCGGTCGATCAGTTCCCGAGCGACCACGCCGGTGCTGACGACCACGAACCCGCTGATCATGACGACCACGACCACCACCACGGCGGCCCGCCCGCCGAGGGCTGGGAGCGCCGGAGCCCCTGGACCGAAAGCACATGGCTGATGATGGTTCCGATCGGGCTGATCGCGACCGGCGCGGTCGTCCTCGGGGTCGTTCCGGGCCAGGCGGTGTTCTTCGATCTGGCGCGCTACATCGTCGAGACGGTCACCGGGGTGGTGGTCCCATGAGCCCCGTCGACCTGCTCTCGGCGGTTCCACCCGCACTACCGATCGTGCTCGCGGCCCTCGTCGTGGCGGTCGTTCCCCGAACGGCGGGCTACGCCGTCGGTGCGCTCGCGACGATCTACCTGTTCGCCGTCGCGCTGCTCACGTCACCCGGGGAGTACCTCTCGGTGCTCTTCTTGGGCTTCGACGCCCAACTGTTGGTCGTCGACGACTTCTCTCGGCTGTTGGGACTGGGCTTTGGCTTCCTCGGGACCGCCGCGGTGGCGTACGCCGCCTCGACCGGCCTGCCGAAGTCGACGATGGCGTTCGTCCTCTCGTATATCGCTTCGGTGGCGGGCGTGATCTTCGCGGGCGACTGGCTCACGCTGCTGTTCTTCTGGGAGCTGATGGCCGTCACGAGCACGGTCGTCGTCTGGGCCTACGGCGGCGACGCCGTCCGGGCGGGCTTTCGGTACGCCATCGCCCACGGCACCGGCGGTGTACTACTCATTTGGGCGGTCGCCTGGCACTACGTCGAGACGGGCAGCCTCGCGCTTGAGGGCGGCATCGCCCCCGGCGCGCCCGCGTTGCTCGCGGTGTTGGGGATCGGCATCAACTGCGCCTTCATCGGACTCCACACCTGGCTGCCCGACACCTACAAGCGCCCCCACATCGCCGCCTCGGTGTTCCTCTCGGTGTTCACCACGAAGAGTTCGGCGTACGTCCTCTATCAGGCGTTCCCCGACGGTCACCTCTACATCGCCTACATGGGCGGTCTGATGGCCGTCTACGGGGCGACCTTCGCGCTACTTCAACACGACATGCGCGCGCTGCTGTCCTACCACATTCAGGCCCAACTGGGCTACATCGTCGCCGGGATCGGGATCGGCAGCGCCATGGGGATCGCCGGCGCGATGGCCCACCTGTTCAACAACGTCCTGTTCAAGGCGCTTCTGTTCATGGCCGTCGGCGTCATCATCTATCGAACGGGAGAGGAGGACCTCTACGAGCTGGGCGGGCTGTGGCGCGAGATGCCCCTGACGGCTCTCGGTTACCTGTTCGGGGCGCTCTCGATCACGGCGATCCCGGGGTTCAACGGGTTCATCAGCAAGGGAATGATCCTCGACGCCGCCGACCCGCACTACTACGGCGCACCCGAGTACGAGGCGCTGTACTGGTTGCTCATGGCCGGGGCGGTCGGGACCCTTCTGTCGTTCATCAAACTGGGCTACTACGCCTTCCTCCACGGGCCGGCGACGACCGACGTGAAGGACGCCAAACTCGGCCAGACGGTGGGGATGCTCTCGGTCGGCGCCGTCTGTCTCGGGGTCGGGATCGCCTGGCCCACGTTCGTCGAGTTGCTGCCGTTTTCGGCCCAACTCGACCTGCATCCCTACAGCCCGGGGCACCTGACCGACTCCGCGTTGCTAGTAGCTATCGCAGTGATCGGCTTCGTGCTCATCAGAAAGCCCCTCTCGGCGCTCGGGCACGTCCCCGACGTCGACCGGGTGCTCAACCCGCTGGTCTTCTACACCGGCCGGGTGAGCGTGCTCGCAGTCACGGGGACGTTCGCCGCGGTCGACCGCGCCGCGGTGGGGTTCGTCCGCAGGTGTTACTGGATCGGCACCAATCCCGTCCTGGCGGTCGGCCGGGTCACGCGGCGGCTCCCGATCGACGGCGGCCGGCGAACGACGGACGACGGTTCGGGATCCGTCTCGGAACGCCGGCCGGACGGCGGGCACGGAACGGCCGCCGACAGCGATCCGTCCCGACTCTACCTCCGGGCGACCATCGGCGGGACGATCATGCTGATCGTCATGGCACTGACGATCGTGCTGTTCGTGCTGGTCTTCCTCTAGGATCTTTTTCTCGTCGGGTTCGCGCTTTGGCGAACCGCTCCGAGCGAAACACTCCTCGAAAAAGGCCGCTCACTCTCTCCCTACGGTCGTTCGCTTGCGGTCCGCCCCCGCCACCACACCGCTACCGTTCCCCCCATACTTTATTCGACCCCACAGCAACGATACCGTCAATGCCAGCCGAACCACCCGAGGAGGGCGATACCTATACCCACGAGCGCACGTTCACAGACGAGGACGTCAAGCAGTTCGGCGAGCTCTCGGGCGATACCCAGTCCATCCACACCGACCCCGACGAGGACGGACGGTTGATCGTTCAAGGTCTGCTCACGGCGACGATTCCCACGAAGATCGGTGGGGACCAGGAGTTCATCGCCCGGACGATGGAGTACGACTTCCGTCGGCCGGTCCATACGGGCGAACGGATCACCTGCGAGTGGACGACCGAGACGGTCACCGAACGCGAGGACCGCTACGAGGCGACTGGGAGGGCGGTCTGTCGGAACGAGGAGGATGGAGTGGTTCTGTCCGGCCATTTCGAGGGACTCGTTCGGAAGTGAGAAGGCAGGACCGGCAGGTTTTACTGACGGATCGAGTAGATACGACATGGATCAGTTGCGCCGGTCGCTTCAGGACGCGCCCATCATCGAGAAGGACGGCTATCACTACTTCGTCCATCCCATCAGCGACGGTGTGCCGATGCTCGAGCCGAGCCTCCTGCGCGAGATCGTCATTAGGATCATCCGCAAGGCCCAATTGGAGGACGTCGACAAGATCGTGACCCCTGCGGCGATGGGGATCCATATCTCGACTGCGGTCTCGCTGATGACGGACATCCCCCTCGTCGTGATTCGAAAGCGCCAGTACGGTTTGGAGGGGGAGGTCGCGCTCTTCCAGGAGACGGGCTACTCGGAGAACCAGATGTACATCAACGACGTCGAGGCCGGCGACCGCGTGCTCGTTCTCGACGACGTCCTCAGCACCGGCGGTACCCTGAAAGCGATCACCGAGGCGTTGGGCGATATCGGCGCGGAGGTCGAGGACGTGATCGCGGTCATCAAGAAGGTCGGCGGGGAGAACAAACTCGACGAGTCACCCTACTCGGTGAAAACGCTCATCAACGTCGACGTCGTCGACGGCGAGGTCGTCATCGTCGACGAACAGGGCGACGACTGAGTTCGACCGGAACTACGACCCCGTCGTCAGGACGCCGAGCGACCACGAATCGTACACTTGAACACGCCGGTAGGTCGTTGAATAACGATAGATAACGTTGATTGTTTTTTCAGGTATATAGGAGAGCGATAGTCCCACTATCGAATAATAGCGGATGAAAGCATATATTTGGACATAAGTGGGGTTATATTCTCGACGTAGCGAAGATTGTATCAACGAATGAACAACATATATATGTGTCTTCGATTCGGAGAAAAACATCATGGTTCGAGATCACCACCGATCCGCGCGGAACCTCAATCGTCGCCGTCTTCTCCAGGGGATGGGTACCGCCGGCGTGGTCGGCGTCGCCGGCTGTCTCGGCGGCAACGGCGACGGTAACGGCGACAACGAGAGCGACGGCGGGCCGGACGTCGGGGACGGGGAGGAAGTCGATTTCGGCGATCTTCAGGAGGGGGGCACTCTCCGGGCAGCCGTCGGGGCAAACGTCTCGTCGTTCGATCCGCCCTACAGTACGGACACGACCGCGACGCAGGCCCAGAACTTCATCTTCGAGCAGCTGATCACCTCCGATCGGGCGGGAACCTACTACCCGTGGCTCGCAGAGAGCTACGAACTGGTCGAAACCCAGGACATCGACCGCACCGCCTACGCCGACTACATGACGGCCGTGAGCGCGAACGAGGACGGCGTCCTCGAAACGGACGCGCAGGTCCTCCTCCAGCACCCCGATGACGACCCCGTCGAGAGCGACGAGGTCCGCGTCATCACCCCCGAGGAGGCCTCGGCAGCCGTCGACGACGGCGTCTTCGGGATGCAGTATCGCTACCGGCTCCACGAGGGCGTCCAGTTCCACAACGGCGAGGAGCTGACCGCCGAGAACGTCGTGCTGAGCGTCGAGCGCTACGAGAACTCCGACGTTTCGGCCCAGACGTTCGACTCCCTGTTGCACGCCCGCGAGGTCGACGAGTACACGGTCGACCTGTTCGCGCAGGTCCCCGACGCGGAGGCCGAGGGCCAGCTTCCCGGAATCTACGTCTTCACGACCGAGCAGGCCGGCCTCGAGGACGGCGCGATCGATCCCCGCCAGGGCAACGAGCCGATCGGTACCGGCCCCTACCAGTTCGAGGACTTCGCCGACGAGCAGTACTACGAGCTCTCGAAGTTCAGGGACTACTGGGTCGAGGACCTGGGCATCGCCGAGAAGGAGTGGTTCGACGGTCCCGAGGGCTACCCCGACGGGCCGGTCATCGACACGATCGAGGCCGAAATCGTTCCGGACCCTGCGAGCCGCGCCGCCGCGCTGCGAAACGGCGAGATCGACGTCACGACCGGGCTGACGACCGACACCCTCGACGACTTCGACTCCTCGGAGGAGTTCCTCGTCGCCGGGATCGAGGCCGGCGGCTACGAGTACATCCAGTATCCCGTCAACATCGAGCCGTGGGACGACCAGCGTCTCCGCACCGCGGTCAACCACCTTGTCCCGCGCGAGAGCATCGTCCAGAACGTCCTGAACGGCTGGGCACGCCCGGCCTGGACGCCCATCCCCGAACTCGCCGAGGAGTCCGGGACGACCGACCCCGAGGCGCTCGAGGAGGAACTGCGCCCCGCAAACGAGTACGACCCCGAGCGCGCCGGAGAGATCCTCGACGAGGTCGGCGACGACCTCGGGATCGAGTATCCCCTGCAGGTCACCCTCGAGACCAACGCGGACAACGACGACCGCGTGCAAATGGTCGAGCTGATCGCGGAATCGATGGGCCAGACGGACTACTTCGAGACCTCGGTCGAAACCTACGAGTGGAACACCTACACCACACGGGTGCTCGACCCCGAGTACCCCGAGGAGGAGCTCATCCCCTGTATCGGGCTGTCGGGGACGTTCAACCCCGAGAGCTACTGTGACGCGCTTCACGGCTCGGCGAACATCGGGCAGTGTTGCAACATGACGGGAATCAGCGACCAGGAGTTCGACGATCTCGTCGACGCCGCGCGCTTCGATCCCGAGGTCGTCGAGGACGAACAGCTCCGCGCGGAGCGCTACGACGAGATCTGGCAGCTACTCGCCGATCGACGCTACAGCTCGATCACCCACTTCGACATCGAGGCGGCGGTCTCGAACACCGCCGTCACCGGCTTCCGGATGTACCCCTTTGACGAGGGGGTCTACAGCTTCGCGCTGTACAACCCCACGGAGGCCCAGGCGATGTGGCTCGACCGCGAGGAGTGACGACTCGACGGGCGAACCCACGCGTTTACAATGACTGCACGAACACATGATTGTAGTAGCGGATTAACATGAGCTTACGACGTTTCATACTGAATCGCATCCTCTCGATCGTCCCGATCCTGTTCGGGGTGTCGGTGATCACGTTCGGGCTGGTCCATCTGACGCCCGGGGACCCGGTCAGTCAGATGGTCGCGCTGAACCCCGACATCACGCCGGCACAGGAGGCACAGATACGCGCGCGCTACGGCCTCGACGGACCGGTCTGGCAGCAGTACCTGACGTGGATGTCGAACGTGCTGACGGGCGATTTCGGCACGGTCGTCCGAACCAACCGCGAGGTCTCGGAGATCGTTCTCGGACGGCTGCCCGAAACGATCGCGCTGGGGCTGTTCGGCTGGGCGTTCGGCCTCCTCATCGCGATCCCGACGGGGATCTACGCGGCGGTCAACAAGGACCGATTCGGCGATACGATCAGTCGGTTTCTCGCGCTGTCGGGCATCTCGATCCCGAACTTCTGGCTCGGGCTGATGCTCATTCTCGTCGGCGCGCTCTGGCTGGGCTGGTGGCCGGTGCTCGCACCCTCGCGACTGCCGCTGTACCACCCCGAAATGCTGTGGTACCTGATCCTACCCGGGCTGACAATCGGGACCGCCGCGGCGGCGAGCATCATGCGCGTGATGCGCACCTCGATGGCCGAGGAACTGAACAAGGAGTACGTGACCGCCGCCCGCGCGAAGGGCCTGCCCGAGCGCCAAGTCGTGCTCAAACACGTCCTGCGAAACTCGCTGATCTCGGTCGTGACGCTCGCGGCGACGCTGACGGCGAGCATCGTCGCCGGGTCGGTCGTCGTCGAGACCGTCTTCAACTGGCCGGGACTCGGCCGGGCGTTCATCGACGCCATCAAC
>NZ_RDQG01000046.1 GCF_003697815.1 Halalkalicoccus subterraneus
GTTTGCGTTCATGTTCGAGGAGGTTCCCGAGCCAGTCTGGAAGACGTCGACGGGGAACTGCTCGTCGTGCTCGCCCGCGATGACCTCGTCTGCGGCCTCGATGATCGCTTCTGCAGTATCCTCCTCGATCAGTTCGAGGTCGCGGTTCGCCTGCGCGGCGGCCTTCTTGACGACGCCGAGCGCGCGGACGAACCGGCGCGAAAAGGTGATTCCTGAGATGGGGAAGTTCTCGACGGCGCGTTGGGTCTGTGCGCCCCAGTACGCGTCCGCGGGGACCTCCATCTCGCCCAGACTGTCCTCCTCGATGCGAACGTCCTCGTTCATACCCGGGGCCTCGCAGTCCGGCGGGTAAAAGCTACTGAAACTAGCGGGCCGTCGACGTACGAACCGGGTATTCCGTCCGTACGTAATGAGCCTGATCTAGAAAATATCGACGAAAGACGGTGACGGCGGAGCGGTAGTAGACATAAAATGACGTTCTTATTCGATAATGAAAAACTCTCGAAACGATTAAGTGGTATGACCCCGGCCGTATGAGTGTACTACAGTACTAACCATGAATAATAAACGATCCACATCGATTCCGCGCCGGGCGTATCTGAAGGGAAGCGCCACAGCAGGAGGGGCGGCTCTGTTCGGACTTTCCGGCTGTCTCAGCGGCGACGAAGGCAATGGCGGTAATGGCAGCAACGGCAGCGGCGGGAACGGCGGCGGCAGTAACACGCTCGAGGTCTTCCACGGGTGGACGGGCGGGGACGGCGCGGAGGCGGCCGAGGCCCTCTTCGGGGCGTTCGAGGAGGAACACTCCGACATCGAACTCGACGAGAACCCGATCGGAGGCGGCGGCAACCAGAGCCTCGACCAGACGGTCGCAAACCGTCTCCAGAGCAACAATCCGCCGAGTACCTTCGCCGGTTGGCCCGGCGCGAACCTCCAACAGTACGAGGGTGTACTGGGCGACATCGAGGAGGACGTCTGGAACGAGGCGAACCTCCAGGACGCCCACGCCCAGGAGGCCGTCGAGGCCTGTCAGTTCGACGGCGGCTTTTCGGCGGTCCCGATCGGCTCCCACCGGATGAACGACCTCTTCTACAACGTCGAGGTCGTCGAGCAGGCCGGTGTCGACCCGAGTTCGCTCTCCGACGTCAGCTCTCTGATCGAGGCCCTCGATACGGTCAGCACGGAGACCGAAGCCACGCCGATGGCGTTCGCGCTCGAGACGTGGGGCATCCTCCAGACCTGGGCCGTCATCATGCTCAGCGAGCACGGCTTCGACGCCTACACGAGTTTCATCGAGGGCGACGGCGACGAGCAGGCGGTCCGTTCGACGTTCGAGACGCTCGGGGAACTCCTCGGCAACTACATCAATTCCGACGCCGCCTCGGTCGACTTCACCGAAGTCAACCAGAGCATCATGAGCGGCGACGCGGCGTTCATCCATCAGGGCAACTGGGTCGCCGGCGCCTACATCAACGAGGGGCTCGAGTACGGCGAGGAGTGGGGTGCGGTTCGCTTCCCAGGCACCGAGGGGATGTACGGTCTGCACATCGACTCGTTCATCTATCCGGGCGAGAACCCGAGCCCCGAAGCGACCGCGACGTTCATGCGCTTTGCCGGCGGCGAGGCCGCACAGGTCGCGTTCAACCAATACAAGGGTTCGATCCCGACCCGCCAGGAGGTGCCCACCGATGAGTTTAACCAGTACCTCACGGAGACGATCGAGGACTTCCAGAACGCCGACCAGAAGCCCCCGACGCTGGCCCACGGGCTCGCCGTCCCTCAGAGCACCCAGTCGGAACTCGAGGGCGTCCTCAACGAGAACTTCGCGGACCCCTTCGACGTCGACGCGGCGACCCAAGGGTTCATGGATACCGTCTAATCACGCTACTGTATGAAAGGTGTTCTACGGTTTCTGCGGCGTAGTCGAACGAAACGGCGTGCCCGAACTGATGGGGGGACGGCGGAAAAGCGGTCGACGGCCAGACGTTGGCTCGACAGTGACATCGTTCAGTCAGCGCCGTTTTGGGGCCCGCCGTTTCTGCTCATGGGCTTTTTCGTCTACGCGTCGATCGGCTGGAACTTCCTGCTGTCGTTAACCGATTATACGGGGTTCGGCGGGGCCGATTACAGCAACCTGAGCCTCGAGAACTACCGGATGCTGATCGAGGACCCGGCAATCTGGGAGGCGACGCGTAACACCTTCGTTCTGCTGGTCGTCTTCACCATCACGTGTCTGGTCATCGGACTCGGGCTCGCGATCCTGCTCGACCGGCAGGTCCGCTTCGGGCGGGGCTTTCGGACGATCTACCTGCTCCCCTTTGCCCTCTCGTTCATCGTCACCGCACAGTTCTGGCGGTGGATGTACAACGTTAACGACGGGATCGTCAACCAGTTCGTCGGAATCTTCGGTATCGGCCCGTACAGCTGGCTGGGGAACCCACAGATCGTACTGGGAGCGGTGATATTCGCGCTCGTTTGGCAGTTCAGCGGCTATACGATGGTCATCTACTTGGCCGCGCTGCGCTCGATCCCGACCGATCAGTACGAAGCGTCGAAGATCGATGGGGCCGGCACCCTTCGAATGTATCGCCGCGTGATCATCCCGCAGTTGCGGCCCGCAATGGTGAGCGCATCGGTGACGCTGGTGCTGTTCGCGCTCAAGGCCTTCGACTTCCTGTACGCGGTCTTCGGGGGGTATCGTCCCCGACAGGGGGCGGACATCCTCGCGACGAAGATGGTCCGCGAGGCGTTCGGCCAGTCCGAGTGGGCCTACGGTTCGGCGATCGCGATCGCACTGTTCGCGCTATCGCTCGCGGTGATCGCGCCGTATCTCTACAGCCAGTACACACGAGGTAACCTATGAGCGAACGATCGGTCTCGGTCGGAGAGGAAACGGGCGACGAAACGACGACGGGCTTCGATCTCCGGCGGATCGGCCTGTACGCGACGATGCTTGCGCTGGTCGTCTTCTACCTGCTCCCGATCGAGTCGGGGCTGGTGACCTCGATCAAGACTTCGGAGGCGCTCATCAACACCCAGCCGTTCGCCCCACCGGGTCTCGACGGCGTGACCCTCGAGAAGTGGCAGTTCGCGTTCGATACCCTCTGGAGTGGGATGATAAACAGCATGCTGTTCACCATCCCCGCGACAATCCTCTGTGCGGTCTTCGGAAGCATGGCCGCCTACGGGCTGACGCTGGTCGACTGGCGTGGACAGGTCGCGGTGTTCACGCTGTTCATCGCGGGGATCTTCATCCCCTATCAGGCGGTCATCGTCCCGCTGACGCAGTTCTGGTCGCAGTACGCGATGCTCGACGTTCGACTCGGACTGATCCTCACGGATCGGACCGCGACGCTCCTCGAACTCATCATCACCCATACCGCCTACGGGATCCCGATCTGTACGCTGCTGTTTCGCTCCCAGTACAAGACGATGTCCTGGGAGATGATCGAGGCCGCCCGGCTCGACGGAGCGACCGTCTGGCGCATCTACAAGCGGATCGTCCTGCCGCTGTCGGTACCGATGTTCGCGGTCGTGTTCATCTTCCAGTTCACGCAGATCTGGAACGAGTTCCTGTTCTCGCTGACGATCATCGGGAGCGTCAGCGACCCCGCGGCCTCGGCGACGCTGATCCTTTCGGGACTCGGCGAGGCGCTGGAAGGGACCGACTACCCGCTTCGGATGGCCGGCGCGTTCATCACGGCGCTGCCGACGCTGGTGGTCTACCTCCTCTTTGCCGACGAGTTCGCGGAGGGGGTAGAGGTATGATCGCTCGACGACTGCGACTATCGGTACGGAGGTTCTGATTATGGCTCACACCAAACTCGACAAGGTAACGAAAGTGTTCACGGAGGACGACGGCGGCGAGATCGTCGCCGTCGACGAGGTATCGATCGACATCGACGACGGCGAGTTCCTCGTCCTCGTCGGCCCCTCGGGCTGTGGGAAGTCGACGACGCTACGGATGGTCGCCGGCCTCGAATCGATCACGTCGGGCACGATTTCCCTCGACGACAGGACCATAAACGACGTGCCCGCCAAGGACAGGGACATCGCGATGGTGTTCCAGTCGTACGCGCTGTACCCCCACATGACCGTGCGCGAGAACATGTCCTTCGGGCTCGAGGAGTCGACGGACATGCCGGACGACGAGATCGAGACGCACGTGGCGGAGACCGCCGAGATGATGGGGATCGAGCGATTGCTCGACCGCAAGCCCGGCGAGCTCTCGGGCGGCCAACAACAGCGCGTCGCACTCGGGCGGTCGATCGTCCGCGACCCTGCGGTCTTCCTGATGGACGAACCCCTCTCGAACCTCGACGCGAAGCTCCGCGCGGAGATGCGCACGGAGCTCCAGCAGCTCCAGTCGGAGCTGGGAACGACGACGATCTACGTCACCCACGACCAGACCGAAGCGATGACAATGGGCGACCGGATCGCGATCCTCGACGAGGGCGTCCTCCAGCAGGTGGCGACGCCGCTGGAGTGTTATCACCAGCCCAACAACCTGTTCGTCGCGGGGTTCATGGGCGAGCCCGCGATGAACTTCATCGACGTCCACCGAGAGGACGAAACGCTCGTCGCTCGCAACGAATCCCTCAAGTATCCCCTCTCGGAGTCCACGCTTCGTGACGTCGGGGACGCGACCGATCTGGTGTTGGGCATCCGGCCTGAGGACATCGAGGTCGGCCCGGTCGGCGAGGCGGACTCGGACCACGGGTTCGAGGCGACCGTCTCGGTCGTCGAGCCGAAGGGCAACGAGAGCAACGTCTATCTCGACGTGGGCGATCTGGATATCGTCGCGACCGTTCCCGGGCTTCAGACGATCGACCCGGGTGACACCGTCGGGGTCCGGTTCCCCGAACCGACGATCCACCTCTTCGAGGCCGATTCCGGCCGGGCGGTCCACACTCGCTCGCTCGAGGCGCTCGACGACGAAACGATCCCGCAGGCCTCGAACTGACGGTCCCGTCGGCGTCGCTCGGCTAGTTCTCGTACTCCTCGGGCGTGTACGTCTTCAGTTCGAGGGCGTGAATGTCCGTCGTCATGTGCTCGCCGAGCGCGTCGTACACCAACTGGTGCTGTTGGACCAGCGACTTGCCCTCGAACGCCGGCGAGACGACGACCGCCGCGAGGTGGTCCTCGTCGTGAACGCCCCGGGGGTGGGAGATAGTCGCCTCGCTGTCCTCGATCTCCGATTCGATCAGCGCCGCGACCTCGTCGGTATCCATACCAACCGCTCCGTGCCGAATCGGGAAAACGGTTCAGATCACGTCCAACGATCCAGCCCGGTCTGGGTGATCGACTCCTCGATGCGCTCGAATCCCGTCGAGACCTCCTCGGCGGGGATCTCCCAGTCGGCGACGAACGCGCGGGCGGCCTCGATGTCGGGCGAGGGGTCGACGTCGAACTCGTAGTCCTCGGTCACGTCGGGATCGAGAAACAGCTCACGGACCGACTCGAGGTTTCCGATCGCGGCGTCCCGGGCGTCGAGAACGCTCGCGAGATCGCCGTGTTCGTGGATCGCTTTGACCGCGGTCTTCGGGCCGATCCCGCTGACGCCCTCGTTGAAATCGGTCCCACAGAGGATGCCGACGTCGACGAGCTGTTCGTACGTTAGGTCGTGCTTCTCGAGCGTTGCCGCCAGATCCATGCGCTCGGGATCGCCCTTGCTTGTGAGCTGGCGCAGCGTCAGCGGCGAGCCGAAGAGCAGAGCGTCGTAATCCTCGGTGCCGGCGTAGTCGACGGTCCCCGATTTCGCCATGTGGGCCGCCTGTGCCTCGCCTTCCGCGGGGGCCTCGACGTACGGCACGTCAAGCAGATCGAGCAGCTCACGGGTGGTCTTCTGAATGGTGTCGGTCAAGCTCTGGGTGCGGGCGTCGAGGCGGGCGGCCTCGATCCCGTCGCCGCGATCCCGAGCGGCCTGTGCCTTCGCTTTTGCCCGTTCCTTGGCAGCGCGCCGTTCGCTGATCTCGCCCTCCTTGAGGTCGGTGACGACCCCATCGAAGACGAACACGGGCGCGATGTCGTTCTCGAAGAACTTCGGAAGCCCCTGGACGAGCCCGATCAGGTTGGCGACCTCGGTTCCGTCGGCGGTGGTGTAGACGCCGTCGGCGGTCCACTTGACGGTCGTCGTCAGGTAGCGATAGAGCCAGTTGTGGGCGTCGATCGCGACGACCGCCCCCGAGAGGTCCTCGAAGGGGACCTCCTCGATCGCGGCGAGCTCCCGGAGCGCTGCGTTTCCCATCGTCCGAAATTGGACCCCGGGCGATTTCAACGTACGGATGGCGCTCGCCATCCGAAACCCTTACTCCCGGCGCGGGGGTTCTCGGAGGTATGAGCGAACAGTCCGTCACCGAAGAGGAGGTGCGCCACGTCGCGGTACTCGCGCGCATCGACCTCGACGAGCGGGAGGTCGAGGAGTTCGTCGAGCAGTTCGGCGAGATCCTCGACGCCTTCGAGACCCTCGATGAGGTGCCCGACGTCGAGCGCGAGGACGACCTCGAGAACGTGATGCGCGCCGACGAGGTACGGGAAAGCCTCAACCAGGAGGCGGCGCTCGAAAACGCCCCCGAGACCGAGGACGGCTACTTCAAAGGACCGAGCGTCTCATGAGCGAGTCGTCGATCTTCATCACCGAGGAGCGCATCGAGGGCGAGGACGAGGGACCGCTCGCGGGCAAGACGGTCGCCGTCAAGGACAACATCAGCACCGACGGCGTTCGCACGACCTGCGGCTCCGCGATGCTCGAAAGCTACGTCCCGCCGTACGACGCGACGGTCGTCGAGCGCCTGAAGGGGGCGGGCGCGACGATCGTGGGCAAGACGAACATGGACGAGTTCGGGATGGGCAGTACGACCGAGACCTCGCATTTCGGTCCGGCCCCCAACCCCGCCGCCGAGGGCCACGTTCCGGGTGGTTCCTCGGGCGGGTCGGCGGCGGCGGTCGTCGCCGGCGAGGCCGACCTCGCGCTCGGGACCGACACGGGGGGTTCGGTGAGAAATCCGGCGGCGTTCTGTGGCGTCGTCGGGATCAAACCGACTTATGGGCTGGTTTCGCGCTACGGACTGGTCGCCTACGCCAACAGTTTGGAGCAGATCGGGCCGTTTGCGCCCACAGTGGAGGGGGCCGCCGAGCTGCTCGACGTGATTTCGGGCCCCGACGAACGCGACGGAACGACGCGCGATGAGGGTGCCGACAGTGACTACGCGAGCGCCGCCGACGGCGACGTCGACGGGCTCTCGATCGCGATCCCGACGGAGCTCGTCGAGGGGGCCGACGAGGGCGTCCGGGAGCGGTTCTGGGAGGCGATCTCCGAGCTCGAATCGCAGGGTGCGAGCTCCCACGAGGTGAGCCTCCCTTCGATCGAGTACGGCGTCGCGGCCTACTACGTGATCGCGATGTCGGAGGCCTCCTCGAACCTCGCGCGCTTCGACGGCGTGCGCTACGGCCCGGCCACCGAGTCGGCGGGCAACTGGAACGAGGCCTTTGCCGCCGTGCGCGAGGAGGGGTTCGGCGACGAGGTCAAACGGCGGGTTCTCCTCGGGACCTACGCGCTCTCTGCGGGCTACCACGAGAAGTACTACGCGAAGGCCCAGGACGCCCGCGCGTGGGTGAAACGCGACTTCGAGGAGGCGTTCGAGGAGGCGGACGTGATCGCCAGCCCGACCATGCCGATCCCGCCCTTCGAGGTCGGCGAGAGCCTCGACGACCCGATGCAGATGTACCTCTCGGACGCCAACACGGTTCCGGTAAACCTCGCGAACCTCCCGGCGATCTCGGTTCCGGCGGGTGAGACCGATGGGCTTCCTGTCGGACTGCAGTTGGTCGGCCCCGCCTTCGGCGAGGAACGGATCATCCATGCCGCGAGCGCGCTCGAATAGCCCGTTCTGTCGGCTGTAAGTAACTGTGTGAAACTCCGTCCAGCTCCGAGCCAGCGAGCATCTCGAACGACGTACAGCCGACGGTATCAGTCCTTCGGGGAGAGCTTCCCGGCAAAGGTCTGGAACTCGATGGTCCCGTCGGGGATGTAGAACGTATCGGTCGCGAACTCGTAGACGTTCTCGGGCGTCTCCGCGTGCCAGATGATGTAACCGAATTCCCCCTCAGTCAGCTGTTCGTCCATCGTGATCGTCGCCTCGGGATCCGAGAACTCGGCGAACAGGTCCTCGAACAGCCCCTCGATCTCCTCGAGACCGCGGACCGTTCCCATGTTGGTGACGACGACCGACCCGTCGGTGTAGTCCTCCATGATTCCCGCTACGTCCTGCTCGATGAAAGCCTCCCAGTGGTGCTCGAAAACGGATTCTGTGGTGCTCATAGCGATCTCCATCCCCGTGACGTGACGGCACACGACAGGGGGATGGGAACTGATTTACCACGAACGATAATAAACGTTCGTTACCCCTCGTAGGCGAGGTTCATGATCCACTGCGAGAAGGCGTCGCTGTTGGCGTCGATCTCCTCCTCGCCGATAAAGGGCGAGAGCATGTCGCCGGCCATCAGCAACGAGAAATCTAGATCGCGGGCCGCGGGCGTCAGCAGGTAGGTGTTGTGGCCGTTGTAGACCGTGTCCTGGCGCTCGATCAGGTCAGTGCTGGCGAGCTTCTCGGCGATGCGACTGCCCTTTCGCGAGGAGACGTCCAGTTCCTTCCAGAAGTCGCTCTGATGGATCCCCCCGCTCTGGCGGACGAGTTCGAGCCCGACCCGTTCGTCCTCCGACAGCTCGGCCTCGAGTTCGGCGGCGCTCATATTCCTACAAGGCCGCCCGACGCCTTTAACGTTGACCGTCCACGACCGGGAGGATCATGGGGCGCCCCCGCGTAGGCCGGTCCATGACCCCCGAGGAGCTTCGAGCCGAGACGCCGGGCTTCGAGAGCTGTACCTACCTCAACACCGGCGCGAGCGGGCCTAGCCCACGTCGCGTCGTCGAGTCTGCGACCGGTTGTATCGAGCACCACGAGTACGACTCGCCGAACGCGGAGGGGATGTACGTCGCCGCGGACGCGGTCTACGAGGAGGCCCGCGAGGCGGTCGCCGGACTGTTGAACACCGACGAGCGGCGGATCGCGCTGACCCAGAGCACGACCGACGGGATCAACCGGATCGCAAGCGCGGTCGACTTCGAGCCGGGCGACGTCGTGGTTCGGACGGACCTCGAACACTCCGCCGGGATCCTGCCGTGGCAGCGACTCGCGGACCTCCACGACCTCGAAGTCCGAGTCCTCGAAACGCACCAGGGTAGGATCGACCCCGAGGAGTACGCCGAGGCGGTTTCGGATGCTCGGCTGGTCTGCTTCAGCGCGCTCACGTGGACGCACGGGACGCGACTACCAGTCCGAAAGCTCGTCGAGATCGCCCACGACGCCGGGGCGCGGGTGCTCGTCGACGCCGTCCAGATGCCCGGACAGACGGGAATGGACGTCGAGGCCTGGGGCGCGGACGCGGTCGCGGCGGCAGGCCACAAGTGGCTGCTCGGGACGTGGGGCGCTGGATTCCTCGCCGTTTCGCCCGACTTCCTCGAGGAACTGGAACCGCGTTCCGTGGGCTATCGCAGCGTGGCCGAGCCGGACGCCGAAACCTATGCCTTCCACGAGGGAGCCCGACGGCTGGAGGTCGGCACGACGAACCCCGCGCCCTACGCCGCGCTCGCGGAGGCGATCCGCACGATGGAGGAACTGGGCTCCGACCGGATCGAGTCCCGGATCGCCGATCTGACCGACCGACTCAAGACGGGATTGGGCGAAGATCGCCTGAGAAGTCCCCGCGAGTACGAGAGCGGGCTGGTGACGTTTTCCGACGAGAGTCCCGAAGAAACCGTCGAACGACTGGACGAGGCGGGGGTTCGCGTACGGACGCTGCCCGACGGCGAGTCGGTCCGCGCGTCGGTCCACGCGATCAACACCGAGGCCGATATCGACGCGCTACTCGAGGCGCTCTGAGCGCTCGGCGAGCAGTTCGCGGACGGCCCCGCGGTCGACGGTTCCCGAGGCGGTACGGGGTAACTCGTCGATGAAGGCGATCTCCTTCGGGCACTTGTAGCCCGCGAGTCGATCCTCGATGAACTCCCGGAGACCGGCCTCCACGACGTCGCCGACGACCAGCGCACAGACGCGCTCGCCCCATTCGGGGTCGGGAAGTCCGACGACCGAACAGTCGTCGACCCGGGGATGCTCGCGCAGGACGCGGGCGACCTCGGCGGGGTGGACGTTCTCGCCGCCGGTGATGATCGCGTCGTCGATCCGGCCGAGCACACGGACCGAGCCGTCGGATCCGACGCTTCCGAGATCCCCGGTCCGGAAGCCGTATGGTCCGAAGATTCGGTCGTTCGCCTCGCCGTCGCCGTAGTAGCCCGCCGTCACCGTCGGCCCCGAAACGACGAGTTCACCGGGTTCACCGGTCGGGAGTGGGTCGCCACCGTCGATCGCCCGAACGCGAGTAAACGCGAGGGGGCGGCCGACCCGCTCGGGGTTCGCAAACGCCTCCTCGGGCCGGGCGGTCGAGACCTGCGAGGCCGTCTCGGTCATGCCGTAGGTCGGGTGGATCGGCACTCCCCGGCGCTCACAGCGCGCGATCAGTTCCGGTCGAGCAGGGGCACCACCGGTGAGAACGAACCGTAGCGAGTCGGGGGGATCGCCCGCATCGAGTATTCGATCCAGCATCGTCGGAACCACGGAGATACCAGTAACACGGTGCTCGTGGAGATGTGAGAGCGCGTCCTCGGCGTCGAACTCGTCCGGAAGTACGGCACAGGTCCCGTAGAGCGCCGAGCGGACGATCGGCGCGAGCCCGCCCATGTGATACCCCGAAAGCGGGTCGTACCAGCGATCGTCAGGGAGCACACCCAACCGGAACGCCGAGGCGACGGCGCTCGCGAGCAGGTTTCGACCCGAGAGGACGACCGCCTTGGGCTCGCCGGTCGTCCCCGAGGTAAAGAGCATGGCTCGGGGGGAGTCAATCGAGGGGTCCTCGGGAGCGAACTCGGTGACCGGCTTCTCGGTGAGCGCCGAAAACGGGATCGCGGGGGCGTCGGCGACCGCTCGGGCCCGCTCCGTGTACCGCTCTTCGGCCACAAGCGCCGCGAGGTCCACCCTCCGAACCTGCACACGAAGCTCCGATTCGGAGAGCCGGGTGTTGAGCGGGACCAGCACCGCCCCGATCCGCCACGCCGCATGAACGAGACGGGCGAAGTCGGGAGACGTATCGAGGAAGACGCCGAGTTGATCGTCCGGCCGGATTCCGAGCGACCACAGCCGTCCGGCGGTTCGCTCCGTCGCCCGGTCGAGTTCGGCGTAAGTCCGCTCCTCGCCCGACTCGGCGTCGATCAGCGCGGTCGCGTCGGGAACTGCATGGCGCTGATGGGAAACGGGATCACGCATCGAACCCACCCCCGTCCCACGGGCCGTCGGTTCCGAGCCCCGGACCCCGCGGGACCGCGACCGTCCCGTGGCGAACGGGCGCGGGGTCGGGTGCGATGTCCTCGGCCAGCATGCCCGCGGTCGCGAGCCCGCAGGCACGCTCGATTCCGAGCGCCGCGGCGGCGTGGACCGCCGCGGTTCGGGCGATCACGGCGTCGATCGTCGTCGTCACGATCACGTTTTCGAGTCGTCGGCCGAGTTCGACGGCGCGGTCGACCCCGCCGAGCGCCATCGGCTTCAGAACGAAGACGTCGGCGGCGTCGGCGAGCGCCTCGATCTCCGCCACCGTGCGCCCCGCGAGCGCCTCGTCGAGCGCGATCGGAACGATGGGGGGGAGTTCACGGTGGCCCGCAGCGTCGTCGGCCGAGAGGGGCTGTTCGACGTACTCGAGGTCGTACTCGGCGAGCGCGGCGAGCGCCCGCCCGGCCTCCTCGCGGGTCCACCCCCCGTTCGCGTCGAGCCGTATCGCGGTGTCGGGACCGACCGCCTCGCGGATCGCACGGACTCGCCGAACGTCCTCGTCCACGGGGCGTGCGCCGACCTTGCACTTGACCGTCCCGAAGCCGTTTTCGACGGCCTCGTGGGCGGCGTCGGCGCTCTCCTCGACCGAACTGTCGCCGAGCGTCGCGTTGACCGCCACCTCCTCGACCGGGTCGTCGTCCAGTCGGCAAAAGAGCGAAACCCCCTCCTCGCGGGCGTCACGATCCATGAGCGCGAGCGAGAGGCCGTGGCGCGCGGCCGGGCGGTCGTCGAGGTCAGCGAGGGCGGTCTCGGGGTCGTCGATTTCAGTGAGAGTTTCCCGGCACTCCTCGTAGGACTCGGTCCAGCCGGGAAGCGGCGTCGCCTCTCCCATCCCCTCATCGATCCGAATAGTGAACCCCCGCCGTTCGCGGATCTCGCCCGCCGCGGTCGAGAGCGGCGTCTTCAGGGGAATGGAGAACTTCTCGACCCTCATCCGATCACCAGCCCGATGGCGAAGAGCGCGGCGAAGGCCGCGACCAGTTTTCCGGTGCGTTCGAGTGCCGGGTTGAGCGCCTCGCCGGATGTCTCCGTGAGCAGGGTCCGGAGGACCGAGGCGGCGTAGGGGACGGTGAGATACGGCAGGAGGACGGCGAGACCGAAGCCCGAGAGGAGGAACCAGGGCGGCGTGGCGTATGCGAGCGCGAACAGCGCAGCGTACTCGGCCCTGCTGAACCGATACCCGAGCAGCACCGCGAGCGTTCGCTTGCCGGTCTCGCGGTCGGTTTCGAGGTCCCGGACGTTGTTGACGACCAGCACCGCGGTCGCGAGCGCGGCGACGGGGAGGCTGGCGACGACCGCCTCCGTGGTGACCGTCCCGGAGGGAAGCCACAGCGGGAACGGCTCGGCGAGGACGGCGGCGGCCTGCACGTAGTAGGTGCCCGTCACCGCGACCAGCCCGAAGAAGACGAACACGAAGAGGTCGCCCAACCCGCGATAGCCGTAGGGGTAGGGCCCGCCGGTGTAGGCGATCCCCGAGGCGATGCTCGCGAGGCCGACCACGAGGATCGGGACGCCGCCGACGGAGACGAGGTAGGTGCCGACGAGGATCGCGAGCGCGAAGGTGAGGGCCATCGCGCGCTTGACCTCGTTCGCTTCGATCAGACCCGACTGGGTGACGCGAGTGAAGCCCTCGCGGTCGTCGGTGTCGGCACCCTTGATCGCGTCGTAGTAGTCGTTCGCGAAGTTCGTCCCGATCTGGATCAGCGTCGCGCCCACGAACGCCGCCAGCGCCGGTAGGAGGGAGAACACGCCGTCCTCGAGCGCGAGCGCGATCCCGACGAGGATCGGTGCGGCAGCCACCGGAAGCGTCTGCGGGCGGGCGGCCATCAGCCACGCTTTCCGCCGGGAGACATCGACCGTACTCATTGTCCAAACGGACGGCATGACGGAGCATTATCCCTGCGAAAACATTTTTGTAATTGAAAATAATTCTAAATGATATGCGGTCCGACCTCAGCGAGATCCGGTCGTCACCACTCGTGACAGCGGTGTTCCTCCTGGCGCTGGTCGTGTTCGTTGGAGCCATCCTGTTCGCACCGGGAGGCGATTCATGGGGCGCGCCGATGGGATCACCGGAGTGGCTGCTCGGGGCCGCTTGCGCTACCCTCGCTGTGGCGCTCGGCGTTCGCTCGTGGATGCGAGGGGAGTGACGTATCAGCCAGTGTGATCGAGGCACATACGACTAACAGCTACCCCTACGAACGGGCCGTATGGCTCGCGTTCCCTACGTCGAAAGCGAGGGCGTCCCAGAACAGCACCGCGATCTGCTCGTCTCGTCGCTGCAGGACCGCCCGCTGCACGTCTACCGGGCGCTCGGCAACAACCCCGAAGTGCTCGCCGGCCTGCGTGGCTTTCTCTCCTCGCTCTGGAGCGACAGCGGCCTTACGGACCGTCGCCGGGAGCTCGTGATTCTCGCAGTAACGAGGGAGATCGAAAACGAGTACGAGTTCCACCAGCACGTGACCATCGCCCGTGACGTCGGAATCGACGACGGAGCCATCGCCGCGGTGTCACGCGGGGAGTTCGATGACCTCGACGAGGAGGAGGCTGTCCTGCTTCGCTACGCGCTCGCGGTCGTCCGCGGGGCGGTCGAGGATCGGGATCACGACGCCGTCACCGTCTACTACGACGAGTCGGCCGTGGTCGGCATCGCGGCGCTCGCGGAGGGCTATACCGCCCTCGGCGGGATCATCGACGCGCTTGGCGTCGAGCTAGAGGAGGCGTTCGTCGGGTGGGATCCGACAGTCGAGTGACTCAGTAGTGCCACGGGTAGTCGTCGAAGTCGGGATCGCGCTTCTCGAGGAAGGCATTCCGACCCTCTTGAGCCTCGTCGGTCATGTAGCCCAGCCGGGTGGCCTCGCCCGCGAACACCTGCTGGCCGACCATCCCGTCGTCGACGGCGTTGAACCCGAACTTGAGCATGCGGATGGCGGTCGGGCTCTTCGAGGTGATCCGGTTCGCCCACTCGATGGCCGTCGCCTCTAACTCCTCGTGGGGCACTGTTTCGTTGGCCATCCCCATTTCCACCGCCTCCTCGGCCGAGTAGGTCTTCCCGAGGAAGAAGACCTCCCTCGCCTTCTTCTGGCCGACCTGCCGAGCCAAGTAGGCCGAACCGAACCCGGCGTCGAAACTCGCCACGTCGGGGTCGGTCTGGAGGAACTTCGCGTGCTCCTCGCTCGCGAGCGTCATGTCACAGATGACATGGAGGGAATGGCCACCGCCGACCGCCCAGCCCGGTACGACGGCGATCACGGGCTTTGGCATGAACCGGATCAACCGCTGGACTTCGAGGATGTGGAGTCGGCCGGCCTTGGCCTCGCGGACGTCGTCCGAATCGTCGTCCGCGGCCTCGTCGTCGCCGCGGTACTCGTAGCCCGAACCGCCCCGCACTGACTGGTCACCCCCCGAACAGAACGCCCAGCCGCCGTCCTTTTCGGAGGGGCCGTTCCCGGTCAGCAGGACACAGCCCACGTCGGTCTGTTTGCGCGCGTGATCCAGCGCGCGATAGAGTTCGTCGACGGTACCGGGCCGGAAGGCGTTTCGCAGTTCGGGGCGGTCGAAGGCGATCCGAACCGCGCCCGTCTCACGCGCACGGTGGTAGGTGACGTCGTCGAAGTCGTTCTCGACGGGTTCCCAGCGGTCGGGATCGAAGATCTCGGAAACCATGCGAACCGGTACGCGTCCGGCCGCCAAAAGCGCCCGTCATCCGAGGCGCTCGCGAACCCGCTCGTGGATTTCCTCCCGGATCCGGTGGCTCGCCTCGCTATCGGTGCGTACCTCGATCACCTGCGTTCTCGAGGCGGTGAGCGAGGCCGCATACGCGTCCTCAAACCCTGAAAGGGAGTCCGTACGGACGAACTCGAAGCCGTAGAGGTCGGCCGTCGCCTCGAAATCGAGGCCGTGCGGGGTCTTGAACTGGCCGGTAAACGGCGGGTCGAACCCCTCGATGGGAAGCATGTGGAAGATGCCGCCGCCGTCGTTGTTGATCAGGACGACCGTGGCGTCGATTCCCAAGCGGGCGACCGCGAGCAGGCCGTTGGTGTCGTGGTAGTACGCCAGGTCCCCGGTTACGAGCACGAGGGGATCGTCGGTGGCACTGCCTGCCCCCAGAGCGCTACTGGTGATCCCGTCGATCCCGCTGGCACCCCGGTTGCCCAAAACGGTGAGGTCGGTCCCGCGGGGCCGTGCGAAGCGATCGGCGTCCCGGATCGGCATCGAGTTCGAGACGAACACCGTCGCGGGGTCGGGCGCATCCGAGAAAACGCGTTCGAGGACCGCACCCTCGAACAGACGGTTCGTTTCCTCGTCGATGAGGGTCCAGTACTGGTCCTCGGCACCCTCGAACCGTGCCCGCCACTCGTCGCTCGTCGAGGAGTCGAGGTCGGCGGCGAGCGCTCGTGCGAGTTCGTTTCCGTCGGCGGCGACGAGGTCGGTTGCGGTGAACGTCGCCTCGCGCCACTCGCCGGCAGGGTCGACGAGGAACTGCCGAGCGTCGGCGTCCCGCAGGTAGTTCCGAAGGGGTTTCGAAGTGGGTGAGGCCCCGAACCGAAGCACCAGATCGGGATCCGGCCAGTCGGCGGCTGCGAGCCACGAGTCGTACCCGCCGGCCACGGTCGCCTCGTCGGAGTCGAATCGAACCCCCGAGAGGGGGTCCGCGAGGATCGGAAAGTCCGTTTTCCGGCCGAGTTCGTGGATCGGTTCGCCAGCGAGACGGTCGGAGGGGCCAGCGACGATCAGGCCGCGTTCCGCGTTTTCGACGGCCCCCGCGAGCCGTCGGCGGTCGGTCTCGGAGAGGGTCGGTCGACCCTGCGTCACCGAGACGAACGGTCCGTCGCGCCCTGCTGCGGCGATCGGGAAGCGGTCGGCGAAGTCGGCGGGAAAGTCCTCGGTCTCGATGGGTTCGAGCGGTTTGGCGAACGGGGCGTTCAGGTGGACCGGTCCCGCGGGCACCCCCGTCGTCTCTGAGAGGGCCCGACAGACGGTGGTTCGCAGCGACCGGAGCCGGCGGCCCTCGGGGGCGGGTTCGGGGAGTTCGCGATACCACCGCACGGCGTCGCCGTAGAGCGTGGTCTGGTCGATCGTCTGGTTCGCACCCGAGTCACGCAGTTCGGCGGGGCGGTCGGCGGTGAGTACGAGCATCGGGACCCGCGACTGGGAGGCTTCGACGACGGCCGGATGGAAGTTCGCGGCGGCCGTCCCCGACGTACAGACCAGCGGCGTCGGTTCCCCCGTTCGTTTCGCGCGTCCGAGCGCGTAGAAGGCCGCCGAGCGCTCGTCGAGATGCGAGTGCACGGTAATGGAGTCGTGGGCGGCGAAGGCCACCGTGAGGGGTGTCGAGCGGCTTCCGGGTGCGATACAGACGTCCTCGATCCCCGATTTCGCGAGTTCGTCGGCGATCGTTCGTCCCCAGAGGGTTGAGCGGTTCGGCGCGCTCATTCGGCGAGCGCGTCGAGGATCGGGCGGTACTTGAGCTGGACTTCCTCCCACTCCTCGTCGGGGTCCGAATCGGCGACGATCCCGTTGCCCGCAAACAGGGTGACGAGGTCGTCGCTCGCGACGCCAGAGCGGATGGCCACCGCGAACTCCCCGTCGCCCGCGGCGTCGAACCAGCCTACAGGTGCGGCGTACCAGCCCCGCTCGAAGGTCTCGGTCTTGCGAATTGTCTCCCACGCCGTTTCGGGCGGGAGACCGCCGACTGCGGGCGTCGGATGGAGCGCCTCGACGATCGAGAGGACGTGCCTGTCCTCGTCGAGTTCGGCCTGAATCGGGGTCCGGAGGTGCTGGATGGTCGCGAGCTTCCTGACGGTTTGTGGCGCGACCCGGACCTCCCCGAGGGGGTCGAGCTGCTCGCGGATCGTCTCGACGACGATGCCCTGCTCGTGCTGGATCTTCTCGCTTTCGAGCAGCGATCGCATCAGCTCGTGGTCCGTCTCGGGGGTTTCGCCCCGCGCGACCGAGCCCGCGAGCGCTTCCGTCTCGACGCGCCGGCCCGAAAGCGAGACCAGCCGCTCGGGCGGGGCGCCGAAAAAGCCCGCCTCCTCGGTCGGCTCGACGAGAAACCGGTAGCACTCGGGGTAGGTCCGCCGGAGACGTTCGAGCACGTCCGGTATCTCGAGCGCCGTCGCGAGGCGGACTTCGAGCGCCTGGGCGAGGACGACCTTCCTGAGATCGCCTGCCGCGATCCGGTCGGTCGCGGCCGCGACCTGCTCGACCCACTCCTCGTGCGGAGTGGTGAGGGTGCGCGAAGCGATTCCGGGTGGGGCGGCGCTGGGCTGCATTGCCGGGTGGGCCGTGAGCTCCGAGCGCACGGTTTCGAGTTCGGTCTCGACAGCGTTTACGTCGGCCTCCGGACCGTAGCGCGACACCGTGAGCCACGTCGTTTCGTCGGTTCGCGTGAGCTGTACCCGCGGGATCACGAACTCCGCGGCGTGAAACCCTCTCCACGGCGGGGCGGGTTCGTGACCCGCGTGGAAGGCGACGCCGCCGAACGCGCGCGGCCGGGCGGCGGGGGGAAGATCGGCATCGAGCGTCGAGAACAACCGTGTTGCGTCCTCACGGAGGGTTTCGAAGCGGTCCGGGCCGTCGGCGCGGAACCGGGCAGCCGCGCCGCCACCGGCGATTTCGAGGCCGTCCGGAGCGGCCCAGTGAACCCGCGGGGGATCGCGCTCGAAGAGAAACGCCCGAAAGGAGAGATCCGCCAGTTCGCAGGCCCGACTCACGAGCGCGCTCCCCTCGGCGGGCGAGGCGACGATCGAGCCATCACGGTGCGAAACGGTCATTACCCGTTCTCGGGGTTCTGTCCCCTTCAGCGTACCTATCCGGGACCCACACACCACGTTTCCGGTGAAATACACCGGGTTTCCGGTGAACGGGTGGACGATCGCCTGACTGTCCGGCCCCTCAACTCTGGTCGATCAGCACGTCCCGAACCACCGTCGAGTCCTCGAGCAGCCGGTGGTTGGTGTAGCTCCCCTCGGCGCTGCCGCCGCTGTGGCGGGACTGTTCGATGATGTCGAGGAAGGCGTGTTCCTTGAGCAGGTCACGGACCCGCCGCAGGGATAGGGCTTCCGCGCCCTCCTGTCTGCAGATCTCCTCGTAAACGTCGTAGACGGCAGTGGTCCGAAACCCCTCGGCGCTCGCGTCGTTCAACGAGAGGATCGTCAGCGCATGGAGGACGTATCGGGAGTGGGGAGTCGAGCCACGGATGAGCTCGCGGAACCGGTCGGTCTCGGCGCGTTTGCGCGCGTCGGTGACGAACCCCTCCTGAACGCGGTCGGCACCCGTGGATTGGGCGATCTCTCCGGCATACCTGAGAATGTCGATCGCCTTGCGGGCGTCACCGTGTTCGCGTGCGGCGAGTGCGGCCGCCCGTGGGATCACGCCGTTATCGAGGACGCCCTCGCGGAAGGCGTCCCGGCGCGCCTCCATGATCTCGCCCAACTGGGAGGCGTCATAGGGTGGGAAGACGAACTCCCGCTCACAGAGGCTCGATTTCACCCGCTCGTCCATCCGGTCTTTGTACCGGATCTTGTTGCTGATCCCGACGACGCCGATCTTGCAGTCGGTGAGCTTGCCGGCTTCACCCGCGCGCGAGAGTTGCATGAGGATCGCGTCGTCGGCGAGCTTGTCGATCTCGTCGAGAAGGACGAGCACGACGTCGTACGAATCGTCGAGGATGCGCCAGAGACGTTTGTAGTAGGTCGCGGTACTGATCCCCTTATCAGGGATGTTGATCCCGGTTTCCTCAGAGCGGTTCAACCCGCTCGCGATCGTCTGAACGGCCTGTGTTTCGGTAGTGTCCTGCGCGCAGTCGACGTACGCGAACGCGGCGTTCACCCCCTCGCTTCCGGCGGCGTCGACCAGCCGGCCCGAGACGTGTTTCGCACACAGCGATTTGCCGGTTCCGGTCTTCCCGTAGATGAGGATGTTGCTCGGGCTCTGTCCGAAGATCGCGGGATTGACCGCGTTAGCTAGTAACTTGATCTCCTCGTCACGCCCGACGATCCGACCCTCCTCGGGGAGGTGGTTGATCTCCAGAAGCTCCTTGTTGACGAAAATAGGGTCATCGCGAATGAACAACTCGTCCGTCTCGACCATACGTCCACACCACGTTTCCGGTGAAATAGCGCTTGCGTTTCGCCTCCAACGATGGGAGCGCACACACACCGGGTTTCCGGTGAAACGGGGTTCGAGGGTGGGTCCCCTTCCAGTCGAAACGGAGGTTGGTGCCGAAGGATCGAGTGAAACGATTCGAGGTGGGGAACCACTCGACGACGCGCGACTAACCGGGACGGCTTGAAACGGCGCTGAGAGTTCGTTCGACTGGAGCTTTGGAAGGAAAGGCGATTATAGATCGCCTTGTATCTAGTACGACGATTAACCCACTGGGCTATGAAACAGCTATAGTATATAAAATAGGAGGATGTTCGATAGTAGTGAGGTCATTCGAGAGAGACGAATCTCGAGAAGGGGTGCCCCCTTCTGATCCCGTTTCACCGGAAACCCGGTGTGTGTGCGACGAATCGGTGATCGATCAGCCGGTGTCGAGACGGCCGTTCAATCGGACACGGTTCGAGCCCCGTCCGATCGCCCGCCCGAATCAGCTGTAGCGTTCCTCGTTCCACGGATCGGCGGTGTTCGAGTAGCCCCGTTTCTCCCAGAATCCGCGTTCAGGCTCGGTGAGGAACTCGATCCCGTCGACCCACTTCGCCCCTTTGTAGGCGTACTTGTGAGGTGTCACGACCCGAAGGGGTCCGCCGTGCTCTCTCGGCAGCGCCTCCCCGTCGAACTCCCACGTGAACAGGACTTCGTCGCGCATGCACGCATCGAGCGGGAGATTCGTGGTGTAGCCGTCGAGCGCGGAGAACATGACGTGGACTGCGTCGTCGCGCACGCCCGCCCGTTCGGCCAGCGTCGGGAACGACACTCCAGTAAAAGCACAGTCGAACTTGCTCCAGCCGGTCACACAGTGAAAGTCCTGGGTCTGTGTCTCCCCTGGAAGCTCAGTGAACTCCTCGTAGGAAAACGAGAGGTCGGTCTCGACCGCGCCGCTTACTGTAAACTCCCAGTGTTCGGGGTCGAATTCGGGGACCGATCCCTTCGAGAGGACGGGAAATTTCGAGGTCTCTCGCTGGCCCGGTGGCAGGCGCTTCCCGCCGAACTCCCGGTAGAGGTCGGTAACGTCCGTCGCGTCCATAGACGAAGGGAGGCGGCCCAGAGGGGTATGCCTACCGGAAACCGAGATTGTCCCATCGAAAGGTTTCCTTGCCAGTTTTCGTATGAATTGTCCCGTTAGAGTTAAATACGCCTCCGTCGAAGCCCCGTCTGTTCCGATGCCGAAAGTAGAAATCACCGTCCCGGAGCACCTCGAAATGCAAATCGCACAGATGGTCGATCAGGGGGAGTTCGCGACCCGTGACGAGGCCATCGAAGACCTGCTCTCCGCGGGGCTGAAAGCCTACAAGACCGGCGGATCGCAGATGGACGAGGAGCCCGGACTCGAGGAGGACGGAATGATGGGCCACGACGACGAGTACGTCTTCTGATCGTCGGCCGTTCGTCCCTCCACTGACACCAGCCATGGGACCGGATGACGCGGGAAATTCTTAACATCTGGACCCGCATATCGGTAGATACGATGCACAAAGACGAGCTTCTGGAACTCCACGACCAGATGGTCACCATCATGGAGTACTTCAAACGTCAAGAGGACGTCGACGAGGAACTGTTCGCGCCCTACGATCGACTCGATGTCGACCCCTCACACGTCCATAAGTCCAAAAGCGAACACAAACACGCGGTGTTCGTCCTCGGAAACGCCCTCGCGAGCGCCATGAGTAACGACGAGTTCTCCAGTGCGGGTCGTATCGGAAAGCGGATGGCGGAACTCGCTGACGACGCCGAACGGAAGATATAGCCACACTCGCGTCCGAACGAAGCGTGTTCTACGGGAGATTGTAGTACCGACTCGAATCACGACGGCTAGTCGCCCTCGTCCCTACCGACGGCTGCCCGATTCGGGGCATCCCGCGATGGCCACGGTACCGCAGTAGAACGGTTAGCTCTCGACTTCGGCGACACCGTCGATCTTCATTCCTTCGAGGGTCTCGATCGTCTCGCCGAGCTTGCCGTCGAGTTCGGAGACGAACTCCTCGGTGCGCTCGGTGGTGATCGCACCCTGACTGGAGGGTTCGATGAGGTTCTCCTCCTCGAGGACGCGAAGCGAGTAGCGGACCTTGTGGTGCGGGTACCCCGTTTCGTTCGACATCTTCACGATCCCGATGGGCTCGTTTTCGATGACCATCTTCAGGACCTGAAGATGTCGTTCCAACATATCGACTTCCTTCTCAAGCCGGTCTATCATGGCATTTGTTAACTTGTCGTTCGTACTTTTAAAAGTTGCTGTCGATACGGCGAGTTGCCGGGAGGATTTGATAGTTGTCGTGGGAGTGATTAACAGTTGTGGTTGGAGCCCGGCGGATCGTAATCGGTATGCGGGTCGGTCCGAAACCTCCGGCTATGACCGTAACTATCGTCGGCGCACAGTTGGGCGACGAAGGCAAGGGCGGCGTCGTCGACCTCTACGGCGAGAACGTCGACGTCGTCGCGCGGTACCAGGGCGGGGACAACGCCGGCCACACCGTCGTCTTCGGCGACGAGGAGTACAAGCTCTCGCTGGTCCCAAGCGGTGCGGTTCGCGGGACCGTCGGCGTGCTCGGCAACGGCTGTGTCGTCAACCCCGAGACGCTGTTCGACGAGATCGATGCCCTGCGAGAGCGGGGGCTGGATCCACAGGTGAAGGTCGCCGAGCGCGCCCACGTCATCATGCCCTATCACAGGGTGCTCGACGGGATCGAGGAGGACGTCAAGGAGGACTCGGATCTGGACGCGGGTACGACGGGTCGAGGGATCGGCCCGACCTACGAGGACAAGGTCGGTCGCCGGGGGATCCGGATCGGCGATCTGCTCGATTCCGACTCCCTCAGAACCAAACTCGAGTACGCCGTCCCTCAAAAGCGCGCCCTCGCCGAGGACGTCTTCGGAGCCACGACGGACGAGGCCTTCGACATCTCCAGTCTCTACGAGCAGTACCGGCGCTACGGCGAGCGCCTCGCAGAGGAAGGCATGACCGTCAACGCCGGCGATTACCTCACGAAGCGTATCGAGTCGGGTGAAAACGTCATGTTCGAGGGCGCACAGGGCACCTCGATCGACATCGACCACGGCGACTATCCCTATGTGACCTCTTCGAACCCCACCGCGGGCTATGCGGCAACCGGTACCGGCGTCGGCCCAACAGTGGTCGGCCGCGGCGAGGTCATCGGGATCGTCAAGGCATATCTCACGCGCGTGGGAACCGGCGAGCTTCCGACGGAACTCGGCTCGGTCGACGGCCAGACGCCCCAGAACGGCGGACGCCCCGAGATGGCCGAACTCGCCACCCAGATCAGGGACGAGGGCGGCGAGTACGGCACCGTCACCGGCCGGCCACGCCGCGTCGGCTGGCTCGACGTACCGATGATTCGCCATGCCGCCCGCGTTAGCGGCTTTACCGGCCTTGCGATCAACCACATCGACGTACTGGCGGGGATGGACGAGGTCGAAGTGGGCCACTCCTACGACCTCGACGGTGAGGAGGTCCTGACGATGCCCTCGACGAGCAAGCAGTGGGCGCGCTGTGAGGTCAACTATCGACGGTTCGACGGCTGGCCCGAGACCGACTGGGAGGCCGTCGCACGCGAGGGCTACGACGCGATCCCCGAGAACGCCCGCACCTATCTAGAGTACGTCAGCGCCGAACTCGACACCCCGATCTACGCCGTCGGCGTCGGTCCCGGTCGCGAGCAGACCGTCGTGGTCGAGTCCCCGTTCTGAGCCGTTCCCCTAGTTCTCGTGTCCGAGCCGCCACAGTGCCCGATAAAGCGTCCAGCAGTCCACGCCGTGCTCATCGGCGATCGCTCGACATGCATCGAGAAACCTCCGGTACTCCTCGACCGAGGGCGAGTCAGGGTACGGCTCGTCGAGTTCGCCGGCGTCGTACAGCACCGTCCACGTTCGGGCGTCGACGGCCACGTAGCGATCGGGGTCGATGAACTGGAGGAAGGCGCTTGCGACACGCGTATCGACGCCCGCCAGCTCGGTCAGCCGTCCGACTCGCTCGTCGAGCGCCTCGGCGTTCGCGGCATCGATCACGGCTTCCCGCGTCGTGCTCCGTTCGTTCTCGGCAAAGCGATCCTCGCGCGCGCGCTGGCGGTCCTGCGGATAGGCCCCGAGATTCCGCCGGTAGTACCACTGGACGACCCATTCGGCGTCGCGAAAGCCGAACTCCCCCTCGGCGAACGCGCTCGGAAGCGTCCCGATCCCCTCCTCCTCGACCGGATAGAGCGGTTCTTCTTCGATGTAGTCGGCGGCTGCCTCCTCGATCATCGAGCGAGTGAGTACCATGCACGGTTATTTGCGGGCCGGTGTCCTCAACGTTCGCCTCGTAACCGGGCTCCGTTACATATCACTCGATAGGACACGCGCAGGCGTTAAGTGGGTGGTACTCATTTACATGGTAGATGATGGACCATCGAGGGAGGAAGCATCATGGCGTCTGAGGAGCAAGACCCGGTCAAAACGATCTGTCCGTACTGCGGCGTCGGCTGTGGGATTCAGGTGAAACCCGGTGAAGAGCCCGGCGACATGCGCTTCATGCCGTGGGGCGAGGCGCCGGTCAACGAGGGAAAGATCTGTATCAAGGGCGGGGCGGCGACGCAGGTCGTCGACCACGAGGACCGGCTGACCGACCCGCTGATCAAGGAAGAGGGCGAGTTCCGCGAGGCGACGTGGGAGGAGGCCTACGAGCGAATCACCGAGGAGTTCGAACGCATCCACGAGGAGTACGGTCCCGACGCGATGGGTTTCTACGGCTCGTCGAAGACGATGAACGAGGAGAACTACCTCCTCCAGAAGCTCGCGCGCCGGTACGGGACGAACAACGTCGACAACTGCACGCGGATGTGCCACGCCTCGACGGTGTGGGCACTCCGAACCAGCCTCGGCGCGGGCGCGATGACCAACAGCATGAAGGACCTCCGCGAGGAGGCCGACGTCTTCTGGATCCAAGGGGCCAATCCGGGCGAACAGCACCCGATCGCCAACAGCGTCTACTTCCGACAGGCGGTGTTGGAGGGTGCGACGGTCATCCAGGTCGACCCGCACGCGAACAAGACGACGCGGTCGTTCAAGATAAGCGAGACCGACCGCCACATGCACCTTCAGCTCGAACCGGGAACGGACATCCCGCTCCTCAA
The DNA here is from genome assembly GCF_003697815.1 of Halalkalicoccus subterraneus. Lineage (NCBI taxonomy): Archaea > Methanobacteriati > Methanobacteriota > Halobacteria > Halobacteriales > Halalkalicoccaceae > Halalkalicoccus > Halalkalicoccus subterraneus. Next base: position 24,734 of record NZ_RDQG01000046.1, read on the forward strand.
TATCGTCCTCAAGACGATCCTCGAAAAGCACGAGGAGAACCCCGACGAGGGGTGGATCGACGAGGAGTTCATCGAGGAGCGCACCGAGGGCTTCGAGCACCTGAAGGAGACCCTCGAAGGCTTCGATGCGGCGGCCGCCGCCGAGGAGTGTGGCGTCCCGCTGGAGGACATCGAACTCGCCGCCGAGAAGTACGCCTCCGCGGACAACGCCGCCGTCTTCACCGGGATGGGGATGAGCCAGCACGCCTGCGGCGTCGACAACGTCCAGAACGAGATCAACCTCGCGCTGATCACGGGCAACCTCGGCAAGCCCGGCACCGGCGTCAACCCGCTTCGCGGCCAGAACAACGTCCAGGGGACCTGCGACGTCGGCGCGATGCCGAACGTCCTTCCGGGCTATCAGCTCGTCGACGACGATGAAGCCAGGGAGAGCGTCGAGGACGTCTGGGGCTTCGACGTGCCCCCGGAGCCGGGGTTGACGAACGTCGAGATATCCCACGAGTTCGGCGAGTCGGTCAAGGGACTGTACGTCATGGGCGAGAACCCCGTAATGAGCGAGCCCGACGCCAACGACGTCGCGGAACGGATCCAGGAGCTGGAGTTCATCGTCGCCCAGGACATCTTCATGACCGAGACGGCTAAGTACGCCGACGTGGTCCTGCCGGCGACGACGTGGGCCGAACGCGGCGGGACGGTCACGAATACCGACAGGAGAGTCCAGCGGATGCGTCCCGTCCAGAAGGTCCACGAGAACACGAAACACGACCTCGAGATCGTCTCCGAGATCGGCACCAGACTGTTCGGCGAGGACGGCGGCTTCGACTTCTCGGACCCTGAAGAGGTCTTCGAGGAGCTTCGACTCGTGTGCCCGAGCTACCACGGGATGACCTACGACGCGCTCGGCGAGGAGGGGATCCAGTGGCCCTGCTACGAGGAGGGCGACGCGGGCGACCAGTACCTCTACGAGGACAGTTTCGACACCGAGAGTGGACTGGGCCACATCGAGGGCGTCAATCACACCCCGCCGGCCGAGACGCCCGACGAGGAGTACCCGCTGATCCTCACGACGGCTCGACTGGAGGAGCACTACAACACGGGGACGATGAGCCGCCGCTCGCCGACGCTGAACCGCCAGCACCCCGAGAACTTCGTCGACGTCCACCCGAACGACGCCGAACGATACGGCATCGAGGACGGCCAGGAGGTGACGATCCGCTCGCGGCGCGGCGAGATCACCGTCGAGGCCCAGGTCACCGAGGACATCAAGGAGGGCTCGATCTGGACGACGCCCCACTTCGCCGCGGCCTCGGCGAACAAGCTGACGAACGACGTGCTCGACGAACGGGCGAAGATCCCCGAGTACAAGGCCGCCGCCGCCGAGATCGAGGTCGGCATCGAGCCCGCCGGAGACGCGCCGGCGGACGACTGAGCGACCCGAGCATTCGTCGGTACGTCGACCCCGACATTATATGCTCCGGCGAACGCGACGCCAGCCATGAACGTCTATCGCACCCGCGAAGGGCTCCGCCACGCCTTTCGTGACGTCCTGAACTTCTACCATCCCGACTGCATCGACACACGGGTCGGCGGCTACGTCGCCCAGCTCGACGAGCAGGAGGGATACGTCTACGATTCGCGCACGAAACACCTCGTCGCGACCGCCCGCACGATCAACAACTTCTCTCTGGGAGCCCTCGCCGACGGTCCCGAATGGTGCCGCCAGTCGGCCGAGCACGGCCTTCGATTCCTCTCGACCGTCCATTGGGACCCCGAGCACGAGGGCTACGACTGGCTGCTCGACGGACGGGAACTGGTAGATCGGACGCGCCACTGCTACGGTCACGCGTTCGCGCTACTTGCGGGCGCGCGGGCCCATCAGGCCGGAATTCCCGGCGGGCGCGAGGAACTCGACCGGGCGTTTTCGGTCCTCGAAAAGCGCTTCTTCGAGCCGGAACACGGGCTCTACGCCGACCGGGCAGCGGCCGACTGGTCGGAGCTCTCGTCCTATCGGGGCGCGAACGCGAACATGCACGCTCTCGAGGCGCTGCTGGCCGCGGGCGAGGCCACCGGGGAGGATCGATTTCTCGATCGCGCCTATAGAATCGCCGAGCGCTTCACCCGTGAACTCGCCGCCGAAACCGACGGCCTGCTGTGGGAGCACTACACAGACTCCTGGCAGCACGACCTCTCGCACAACGAAGACGAACCGGACCACCAGTTCCGCCCGCCGGGCTACCAGCCGGGTCATCACGCCGAGTGGGCGAAGCTGCTCTGCCTGCTCGCCGAGCACCGCGAGGAAGAATGGATCCTCACGCGCGCGACGGAGCTGTTCGACGCCGCGATGGAGCTGGGTTGGGACGGAAATCATGAGGGGCTCTACTACACGGTCGAGACCTCTGGGGAACCGATCGTCGACGAGAAGTACGGCTGGGCCCACGCCGAGGCGATCGGCGCGAGCGCGTTGTTGGCTCGGCACGACCCCTCGTATCTCGAGTGGTACGACCGGCTCTGGGAATACTCCACCACCCACCTGATCAACCCGCAGTACGGCAACTGGTACGAACGCCTTACCCGCGAGGGCGAACTGCCGGAGCCGGATCACGGGCCCGAGGTGGAGCCGGGCTACCACCCGATCACGAACTGCTGGCTCGCGATGGGGGTCCTCAAGGACGATCCAATGGCCCTGGGTGCCGACGGGTAGGTCAGCCGCGATACGCTTTTGCCTGCCCCGCCGATTGGTCACGTATGGCGGAACCGATACCGGTGACGGTCGTCAGCGGCTCACTCGGCGCCGGAAAGACGACGCTGGTGAACCACGTCCTCACGAACCGCGAGGGCTACGAGGTGGCCGTGATCGTCAACGACATGGGCGAGGTGAACGTCGACGCGGACTTGATTGCACGTGAGGGAAGCGAGGAAGGAATCGTCGACCTCTCGAACGGCTGTATCTGCTGTGAGCTGCGCGAGGACCTGTTAACCGAGGCGACTCGACTGGCCGATTCCCGGGAGTTCGACTACCTGCTGGTGGAGTCCTCGGGGATCAGCGAGCCGATCCCGGTCGCCCGGACCTTCACCGAGGACGAGGGGGGCGACGCGGACGACGGGAGTTCTTCAGGATTTCGCCTCGACACCACGGTGTCGGTGATCGACGCCGCGGAGTTCGAGCGGGCGTTCGACGCGGGCGAGATCCCCGAGGCAGAAGGGGAGGAATCCGAGCGCCCGCTGACCGAGCTCCTGATCGACCAGATCGAGTTCTGCGACCTCCTCCTGCTGAACAAGACGGATCTCGTCGACGAGGAGAAATTGGCGGAGATCGAGGCGATCGTCGAACGCCTCCAGCCGCGTGCGGAGATCGTCCGGACGACGTACTCGGAGATCAACCCCGGCCGGGTGCTCGGAACCGGACGGTTCGATCTCCGGGAGGCCCAGCGACACGTCGGCTGGAAGCGCGAGCTCGCCGGCGGGGTGCACGGCCACACACACCCCGCTGAAGGGCTCGGCGTCGAGTCGTTCGTCTACCGGGAGAGCCGCCCGTTCCACCCCGAGCGCCTCGACGAGGCGTTCGAAACCCTCACGGAAATCGTTCGAGCGAAGGGGGTCTTTCGGCTCGCCGAGCGCGACGACGTGATGGGGTTCAACCTCGCCGGGGAGTCGATCAAGGCCGGGCCGATCGGCGAGTGGCACCCCGAGGACGAACGGCGGACCGAACTCGTCTTCATCGGGACGGAGCTCGACGAGGAGGGGATCCGCGAAACGCTCGACGCAGCACTCGTGACCGGGACGGAACGCGAATCAGGGCTAACCGGCGTTTCCGATCCGTTCCCGCCCTAATCGTCGGCGCCGAACTGTTCGCGAAGGTCGTCCCAGGACTCGTGAAAGCCGTAGTTCTCCGCCTGCTTTCGACTGCCCTGATAGGTGGCGTCGTACTGGAGGAGCTGGTCCCACCCGTCGTGGGCGTTGTAGGCGCAGTACTTGCACATGAACTCCCGTTGGCAGTCCGAAAGTATAACGGTTGTCGCGCGACCCGGACTCGGAGCGACAGGCGGAGTACCGTAGGGAGCTACTAGGTAGCATGAACGAACCGGACCGACCGACGATCGGCGCGGGCGGGGGATCGCTCGTCGGCCGATGCGAGCACTGTGATTGGTCGGTCACCGCCGGCTCGCACTCGGCGGTCGTCGAGGCGTATCAGGACCACCTGCGCGAGCGCCATCCCCGGGCGTGGCTGCGCGGGTAGCGTCGAAAAAACCAGAGTCGCTGTCGCCGCCGCAGTCGCTACGGTGACCGGCTCAGGGCTCGAGCAGGACTTTGGTAACGCCCTCCTCGCGGTTGTCGAACGCCTCGTACATCTCGGGGGCCTCGGCGAGGCCGACGCGATGTGAGACGATCCAGCTGGGGTCTGCACGGCCCTCGATGATCAGGTCACGGAGGGCGCGGTTGTACTGTTTGACGTTACACTGGCCGGTACCGCACTTCAGGCCCTTCTCGAAGAACTTCCCGAAGTCGATGCCCAACCTGCCCTGTGCGGCCATCTCGTCGGGCGCGCCGGGATCGGACGGGACGTACAGTCCCGGAATACCGAGTTCGCTGGTCGGGCGCACCACCTGAATCAACTGGTTGAGGACCACGGCAGGGTTTTCCCTCGCTGGGTCGTAGGCGTCGTCCGAGGGATCGGTCTCCGGGTCGATCGCCTGATAGCCCACGGCGTCGACGCCCTTATCGACCATACCGCCGTGTTCGTTCTTGATCTGCTCGACGGGATCTCCCTCCTCGAAGTTGATCGGGATCGCATCGCAGTTCTCCTCGACGGCGTCGAGCCTGCTCGGTACCCGATCGACGATGTAAATCTCCGCGGCGCCCTTGATGTAGGCGCTGTAGGCGGCCATCGCGCCGACGGGGCCGGCCCCGAAGATCGCGATCGACTCGCCGGGCTGGAGGTTCGCCAGTTCGGTGCCGTGCCAGCCCGTCGGAAAGATGTCGGCGAGCAGCGCGAACGAGTCCTCGTGTTCGTCGCCCTCCGGCAGTTTCAGCGCGTTGAAGTCCGCATAGGGTACTCGAAGTCGTTCCGCCTGCCCGCCCTTGTAGGGCCCCATCGCGACGTAGCCGTAGGCCCCGCCGGCGAATCCGGGGTTGACGTTCGTACAGAAGCCCGTGTAGCCCTCCTCGCAGTTCTCACAGAACCCGCAGGCGACGTTGAAGGGTAGGACGATCCGGTCGCCCTTCTCGAGGGTACTTACGCCGTCTCCCACCTCGTCGATGATCCCCATGTTCTCGTGGCCGAAGACGATCCCCGGCTCGGCGTCGGTTCGCCCCTCGTACATGTGGAGATCGGAGCCACAGATACAGGTCGTCGTGATGTCGATCACCACGTCGTTGGGGTGTTCGATCTCGGGCTCGTCCACTTCCTCCACCGCCACGTCGTGCGGTCCCTGATAGACTACGGCATCCATTGACATTGTGATCCCTCGGTCAGTAGAAGGGAGCCACCGTTATAGTCCTGGTTGTTAATGACTTACTAACGGCTAACAACCGTTGTCCGGTGACCACAACCGGTATCGGAGCCGCCGCAGTAGTGCGGATATGGAGCTTACGGAGGCACTGCCGTCCGACGGGCTTACCTGTGCCGTCGGCGCAGGGGGAAAGAAGACGACGCTGTACGCGCTGGCGAACGCGCTCGATCGGGCGGTCGTCACTGCTACCGTCCGAATCCCGATCTTCGACCCGCACGTCGCGCGCGTCGCCGTCACCGACGACCCGGCGAGCGCGATCGAGCGGAACGACGAGTGGCCCCTCGGCGTCGTTCCGGAGCGCGAGTTCGAGGATCGCTACCGGGGCTACGATCGGGAGGTCGTCGCGGACCTCGCCCGGGAAACGGACGCTCCGCTGTTCGTCAAGGCCGACGGCGCGCGCATGCGCGAGTTCAAGGCACCCGACGAGCGGGAGCCCCAACTTCCGCGAAACGCGAGTACGGTGCTCCCGATCGCGAGCGTCCACGCGGTCGGCAAGCCGCTCGACGACGGTGTCGTCCACCGGCCCGAGCGCGTCGCGGCCGTCGCAGGGATCGAAACCGGCGAGGAGATCACGCCCGAGACGGTCGCCGCGGTGCTCGCGAGCCCCGAAGGAGGGATAAAGGGCGTTCCCGAAGACGCGACGGCGATCCCGCTGTTGAACAAGGTCGATACCGACGAGGACGAGCCCGTCGCCCGCGAGATCGCCCACGAGATTCACGAACGTGCGGACGTCGAGCACGTGGTGCTCGCGCGGATGGCCGAAAGCGAGGTCATCGACGTCATCTGAATCGCTCCGCCGCCCGCTCGAACTCCTCGCGGGTGTTCAGGTTCTCGAAGGTGTCGAGGGCGGCGTGTTCTCGCGCCTCTTCTTCCTCGATCACGACGTAGTTCACGTATTCCAGCGGCGCGATCACCTTTCGCTCGCCCGCCGCGAGCGCGCGCTCACAGGCGTCGGCCATCGATTCGGCATGATAGACGGCATGTGTTGGTTGAAACCAGCCGTCGCCTACGCGAGGGACCGCGGCGTCGTGTCCCTCGGCGCGCGCGAACAGATGAGTGACGAGCGCCGGATCGACGAAGGGCATATCGCAGGCCGCGACGAAGGCGTACTCACTTTCGGTGGCGCAAAGCCCCGTCCTGATCCCCGCCATCGGGCCCTCGTCGGGGGCAGGGTCCTCGGCGATCGCTACGGAGTTCGGGTAGCCCGCGAACGCCGCCTCGATGGCCGCGGTCTGGTCGGCCCGACAGTTCACGACGAGTCGGTCGGTTACGCCCGCGAGTCGGTCGCCGACCCGACGGATCATCGCTCTGCCCGCGAGGTCGGCGGTTGCCTTGTCCTCGCTTCCGAAACGGGTCGAGCGCCCGCCGGCGAGGACGACGCCGTCTGGCATACGTGTGGGTTCTCCCCTATCGGTATAGTTCGCTCGGCACGAACCCGTCATACTTTTCCCACCCGCTACCGTCGATTGAGCCATGTATGGCGCAGGTGAGGGTCGATGAAGGAGTCGCTGATGGAGATTATCTGCTGTCCGATCGACAAAGCCGATCTCGAACTCGATGTCGAAGAACGCGACGGCGAGGAGGTCCTCGAGGGGACACTGACCTGTACCGACTGCGGTGAGGTCTACTCGATCGAGGACGGCATTCCGAACCTCCTACCGCCGGATATGCGCGAGGACGCAGCGGCCTAACCGACCGTGGCACGGACGCTGCCCGTCGAGATCAACCGCCGGTCGGTCCACTCGATCGAGCCGGGGGTCCGCCAGTTCGAAACCAGCGAGAGCTTCACGGTCGAACTCACCAACCACGGCTCGGCGACCCACGTCCACCTCAATATCGATGACGGTCTCGCCGACGCGATCTCGCTCGACGGCGGCAACCACTTCGTCGAGGCCGGGCGCACCCACCGAATCGAAGCCAGCGTCGACCAGCGAAGCCGGCCCGTCAGCGGGCGACTGAAGGTCGTCACCGGGTACGGAGCCGAGACGGCGGTCATCGACATCTCCCTGATCCCGCCCGACGAACCCACCGAGAAGGTCCCCGTCGAGGTCGACGAGCGGCTCTCGAAACCCAAACCGCGGACGCGAGACCAGCCCGAACGGACGACCGAGACGACGCTTCCGACGCGGGCAATCGCCGCAGGCGGGCTCGTCGTCCTCGCCTTGCTGCTCGTCGTCGTCGGCTCGCTGATCGCGGGCAACCCGGCGGTGATACTCGGCGCCGGGATCGTTCTTCTAGCTGTTGCGGGCGCGGTTGTGCTCCTTTATGCCTGATCGTCGGGGTAGGTCGGCGTCCCCGACAGCTCCCCGTCTTCCAGTCGTCGCGCCCGGAGGTAGCGCGCCCGGTAGCGGTTCGCCCCCTCGTTGAGGTCGGCCTCGCGGATCTCGTCGGTTCGTCCCTCCGCGACCGCGTCGATGATCTCCTCGATCTGTTCTTTTTCCGTGGGTGTGAGATCGAACTCGTAGCTTCGGGTGTCCTCGCGGCCCAGCGTGACGAACTTCCGGGCGGCGGTGATGAACAGCGAGCACGGCTCTCGACAGGGGAACTCGCCCGATCCACGCTCGACGTCGAGGGCGGTCTCCTCGTCCTCGTCCCACTGTCGGCGTTTGAGACAGTGGGAATCGACACAGCAGGTCTCGGCGGCGGCTTCGAGCTCTTCGACCGAGAGCTGCGAGACGATCGAATAGATCCCCGACTGGCGCTCGGCGGCCTCACGAAAGTGCGTTACGTCGAGTTCGCCCTCGCGCTCGCGGTGCCAGTTCTCGACGGTCGCGGGGTAGACGAAATCGACCGTCCGAACGAGGTCGTCCCCGCTGAGATCGGGGTACTCCCAGCCGGTCGGAAGGGTGGGAGCGGTCGAGAGCGGCCGATATCGCCCCCGGTCGTCGTGCTTGACGAGCTCGCGAGCCGCCAGCGGATCGCTGTAGCTCTCGAGGCCCGTGCTGTTCTCGTCGTCGACGTGCCGGAGCGCGTAGCGGCGCTTGCCGTCCTCGCCGAGGCTCGCGGTGATCCGGAGCTGGCCCCAGCTCCGCGAGACGCCCGTCGAGAGCGCCTCGTAGCGCTCGCCGACCGGCCGCTCGTCGGCGCGCTCGATCCACCGCAGGAACGCGTAGCGCGCGCCCGCGGGTCCGACGGCGCGGGTCCAGTAGTACCAGTTCGAGACGTACCAGGGGTTCTCCTCGGCGAACTTTCGAAGCCCCTTCTCGTCGGTTTCGAGGCGATCGCCGGGGATCTCGGCGCGATAGCGGTCGTCGGTCGGCGAGACCGTGAGGTCGTCGAACTCGATGCCCGCCGAGGCGCTCGAGACGAACGCGTCGAGCTGTGGGGCGTTCATCAGTCGCCTGCGACCCCCGCACCGGGCTCCCGTTCGCCGTCCGGCGCGCCGCTCACGTCCGCGCCGGCCTCGGCGGCACGTTCGAGCAACACGTCGGCCATCAGGGGTTCGGTACCGACCGCGCCCGAGTACCAGATCCGGTGGCCCGCTACCTCCGCGGGAACCTCGTAGCCCGTCCGGTAGTCCTCGGTCAAACCCATGTCCTCGGGGATGTCCTCCTGGGTGTGAAAGCCGTCGGCGATGAAGAGCGGAACGACGACCACGTCGGGACTCTCGAAGAAGTCGGTGACGTCGTCGACTTCCGGCTCCTCGTCCATGAACAGCGCCTTCACCTCGTCGAACCGACCCGAGTCGCGGATCCGCTCGGTGTGGTAATGGATCGCGTTCGCGCTGTTCTCGTTTCGCTCCGTACCGTGGCCGACGATCGCGAGGCCGAACCCCTCCCCAACGTCGGGGTCGCCGGCGATCGACTCCGCGCGCCGGACGATCACGTCGCTCATCGAGTCGTGGGTGCCCGCGGGCCCGCAGTAGTGGACCGTTTTTTCGACGTCGCTGGCTTTCAGGGTGGCGTGATCCGCACTGACGCCGTCCTCTGAGTCCCATGCCGAGACGTCCCAGCCTTCGAGGCGGAGTTCGCGGGGGATGACCTGCTCGGTGAAGTAGCCCTCGCTGACGAACAGCGGGACGACGTAGACCTCGTCGCTTTCGAGGGTGCGAAGCACCTCCCGAAAGGAGGGCTCTTCCTTCCAGAACGCCTCGCGGACCTCGTCGAAGACTCCGGTCTCGCGGATCGTATCGGCGTGCGAGAACGTCGGTTTCGACGAGCCGGGGTTGAGGTGCGACCCGTGGCCGACGATGACGAGTGCCTGCATGGTCGTCGCTAGCGACGGCGAACGCATAGGAGTTACTGTCGAACGCTCGCTCGAGGGATCGACCTACGTTCGCCCGCGCAGATCCCGAAAGATCGCCTGGACGACGCGCCGGTCGCCGAACTCGATGGTCGCGGCGTTGATCTCGACGGGGATCTCGTGGCCCTCGGCGTGGACGACGACGAGGTCGCGGTCGTCGCGGATCACGCCGCTCGATTCGGCGTGTTCCTCGAAGACGTCGACGTAGTACCCCCGGTCGTCCTCGGGGTGGAGTTCGGTCTGGTGGAGGCCCCGAAGCTCCTCGCGCGGGCGACCGAACAGTTCCTCGGCGGCAGTGTTGACCTCCAAAAGCCTCCCGGATTCGGCGTCGACGACGAGGATCGCGTCGGGGGCGGTTTCGAGCAGTCGCTCGTAGCTCTCGCGGGTCTCTTCGAGGGCCCGCTCGACCCGGCGCTGTTCGACGGCCCCTCGAATGCGGGTTGCGAGCAGTTCGAACCCTTCGAGCCCGCTGCCCTTCGAGACGTAGTCCGTGACGCCCGCCGAGATCGCCTCGCTTGCGACCTGCTCGCTCCCCTGTCCGGTAAAGAGGACGAACGGGAGTCGAGGATACGATTCGCGAACCCGGCCGAGGAGATCGACGCCCGTGAGTCCCGGCATCTGGTAGTCGCTGACGACGCACTCGACGCTCTCGCTCCCGATCCGGTCGAGTACCGCCGTCGGATCGATCGTCTGTCGAAGGTGGATCTCGGAATCGACCTCCGTCAGGGACGTCTGCGTGAGCCGCAGGAAGGCCTCGTCGTCGTCGACATGTAACACTCTGATCGGCCCCTCCGCCGGTCGCACCGACTTCATCTCATAACAGTGTGTTCTCCTGCACGATAGGTGTTTATATAGTCGAGCGCCGAACGCGCCGCCGGAAACCCGACCGACGGGTTGAAAGGCGCGCCCGGCGACGTATCGGGTGATGCTGTCCGTGACGAACACGCTCTCGGACGAGCGCGAGGAGTTTCGATCGACCGGGGCGGACGAGGAGGTCCTGCTGTACGTCTGCGGACTGACGGTCTCGGACGACGCCCACCTCGGTCACGCCCGGGTGTGGGTCCACGCCGACGTGATGTGTCGCTGGCTCGAACACGAGGGCTACGACGTTCGTCACGTCGAGAACTTCACCGACGTCAACGAGAAGATCGCCGCCCGGGTCGGCGAGGACGACCTCGGCGGGAGCGAACTCGACGTCGCACGCCACTTCATCGAGGGGACGATCGCCGACATGCGCGGGCTCAACCTGAAGCGCGCGACGGTCTATCCGCGCGTCTCCGAGCACGTCCCCGAGATCGTCGCGCTGATCGAGCGCCTGCTCGAATCGGGTCACGCCTACGAGTCGAACGGTTCGGTCTACTTCGACGTCACCAGCTTCGAGGAGTACGGCACACTCTCGAACCAGGACGTCGAGGACCTCGAATCCCAGGGCGACCCCGAGGAGCGAAGCGAGAAGCGCCACCCCGCCGACTTCGCGCTCTGGAAGGCCGGCGGCGTCTCCGAAAGTGCCATCGCCGAGCACGCGAAGATCGACCACGACCATCCCCCTGAAGGCGAGACGTGGGACTCGCCGTGGGGCGAGGGCCGTCCCGGGTGGCACATCGAGTGTTCGGCGATGGCGATGACCCACCTCGACGAGACCATCGACATCCACGTCGGCGGCCACGACCTGGTCTTCCCACACCACGAGAACGAGATCGCCCAGAGCGAGGCCGCCACCGGCGAACGGTTCGCGAACTACTGGCTCCATACGGGCCTGCTCGAAACCGAGGGCGAGAAGATGAGTTCGAGTCTGGGCAACTTCTTCACCGTCTCTGCCGCGCTCGAGGAGTTCGGCCCCGACGTGCTCCGCTCGTTTTACCTCTCGACGGAGTACGGCTCGAACCAGACGTTCTCGGAGGCGGCGATGGAGGAGGCCCGAGAGCGCTTCGAACGGCTCGAACGTGCCCACGAGCGCGCGACCGAGGCGATGGACGGTCCCGAGGCGCGGACGAAAGTCGAGGACGGCGACCTCCGGGCGACCGTCGAGGAGACACGCGCGGGGTTCGCACGGGCGATGAACGACGACTTCGGGGTTCGCGAGGCGATGGCCGCGCTCCTCGAACTCGCCGGCGCGCTCAACCGCCACCTCGATTCGCACGCGGAGTACGATTATCGGGGGCTGCGCCGGGCCATCGAGACCATCGAGGAGTTCGGTGGGGACGTCTTCGGACTCTCCTTCGGCACGGACGAGGGTGGCCGGGTCGAACTCGCCGAGGACCTCGTCGAACTCGTCCTTCGGGTCCGCGAGGAGGAACGCGAGGCGGGCAACTACGAGCGCGCCGACGCGCTCCGGGAGGACCTCGAATCGCTTGGGGTGGGTGTCGAGGACGAGGGAGAGGAGAGCACCTACCGGCTGTCGGAGCGGCGCTCGTAGCTCACGATTGGGTAACGGATCGAGTGGACCGCCACGGTCCTTATCGCGGGATGGACAACGGGTACAGCGATGACCATCACACGCCGCGAGCTCTGCTCGCTCAGACGCCCGCAGAGACGATCGACGATCTCGCGGTGCTGTCTCCGTGCACAGCAGATCCACGCGATCACCCACCCACTCACAGGGCGACCCCAGCGAGGAGGTTCAGCGGTCGAGAAAGGGACCATGGCGGCGTTCGAGGAACGGTTCGGCGCCCCCTTCGCGGAGATGACCGGCCACACCCACTAGGAACGACGGCGCTAGTCGCTTATTATCGCGGATCGGATAGACACCAGATAGCGTGCACGTACTCGTGGTCACGGACCTGGAGGGGCCGGCAGGGGTCGATTCCTTCCGGCAGACACGGACGGGACGGATCGAGCGAAAACGGGGCGCGATGGACCGACTCGCCAGCGAGGTCAACGCCTGTATCGAAGGCGTCCGGTCGGTCGCACCCGATGCCGCAATCGACGTCTGGGACGGCCATGGCAGCGGCGGACTGCGGGAGGGCGACCTCGTTGGCGGGCGTTACCTCGCGAGCGGGCGCCCGTACTTCCACCTCGGGGATCACGATGCGGTGGTGTTCGTCGGCCAGCACGCGATGGCCGGCACGCCAAACGGGCCGCTGTGTCACACCTACTCGTCGCTCTCGATCGACTACTACAAGCTCAATGGGGTGTTCGTCGGCGAGTTCGCCTGCCGAGCGCTGATCGCCGGCCGACAGGGCGTTCCCACGGTGTTCGTCGCCGGCGACGACAAGACGGTTCTCGAGGCCCGACAGTTCGTCCCGGACATCGAAACGACGGTCACGAAGTACGGCACGGGACGGGAGTCCGCGCGCCACCGCGACCCCAAGGAGGTCGAGGCGGAGATCCGCGACCGCGCCGCAGCCGCCATCAGGAATCTGGACGACGTTCCACCGTACACGGACCTGAAACCGCCTTATTCGCTGGAGATCCGGTATCTCGAGCCCGAAAACGCCTCGAAGATCGACCGGGCTGCCGGGTGGATACGACGGTACGTCCCGCCCCTTCGGGGACGCCTTCCGGTCGCGATGGGCGTGACGCGGATCGATTCGCGAACGATCCGCGTGGAAGCCGATCGACTGCTCGATCCCGATTCGGGGCTCTATCACCGACTGTGACGGAGTCGTCGCGCTCGTCGTTCAGTCGGAGGCGAGCGGAATCGACTACGGTGTCGACGCGTTCGGCCGTCCGCGCCCGCGGTCCTCGACCGTCGCGGCGATGTCGGCGTTGGCCCGCGAACTCTCGAAGTAGACGCGCTCGTATTCGGTGGAATCGTACTCGGCGTACACATCGAGGGTGGCATTCTCCCCGTCGATCGCGTCGAGAACGGCCGCATCGTCGAAGCGCACGATCAGTTCGTCGCCGGTTTCGGCGACCGTTTCGGGTTCGACCGTGTCGCCGGCGGTCGTCCACAGTTCGACGTCGCCCGCGAGCCCGCCGAAATCAGTCGGGAACGCGAGGTGAAGGTCGATCCGACCGCAGTCGTCGAGGGTGATCTCGGGCGCGGTCCCGAAATCCGAGTCGACACGGCGCATCCGTCCCTCGACGGTCGGCGCGACGGTCCCGCGCTCTTCCAGATACTCGATGGTCGTCGTCGCCAGCAGTTCGCCCGTGTCCTCGATTACCGGCTTGTCCGCAAGCGGGTACCCGCTGCCGCCGCCGGCCATGTAGGAGTTGACGGCCACCGCGTACGTCTCCTCGTCGTCGAGCGGTTCGCCGCCAACCGAGACGTCGCGGACGAGATCGGTCCCTTCGTGGCCGATCCACTCGAAGGTGACGCCGCTGACCTGCTGGCTGACCTCCGTACCGTACTGTTCGCCCGTCTCGCTTTCCAGGGTGACGACCTGGCTGACGAGCGTCTCGATCAGTTCCGCGCCCGTCAGTTCGACCGTCGTGAGCGTGTTGTCGAACGGGAGCACGTTGAACACGTCGCCGCCGGTGAGTCCGCCCGGCCCGTAGGCGGCGTCCGAGCGGATGCCGCCGGCGTTCGTGATGGCGACGTCAGCATCGGCCTTCTCGCGCATCGCGTCGGTGACGAGGTTGCCGACTGCAGTCTCCTCGTGGTAGTTCAGGTTCGCACCCGCATCGAGTTCGGTCTCGGTGGTGGCGACGACCTCGTCTGTGACCGGCGGTCGTGCTCACGACCGTCGGTCTCATCGCCGCAAACAGGATCTGCAGTTCGAACCGGACCGACCGTGCGACCGCCGGCTCTTCGGACTCTCCTTCGGCACGGACGAGGGTGGCCGGGTCGACCTCGCCGAGGATCTCGTCGAACTCGTCCTTCGGGTCCACGAAGCGGGCAACTGCGAGCGCGCCGACGCGCTTCGCGACGATCTCGAAGCCCTCGGGGCGGGAGTTAATGACGACGGGAACGAACCGAGCTACCGGCTCTGAGCCAGCGCAGGTCGGACGCCACGCCACCGTCTTTATACGAACTCGCGAACAATCGGCGACAGCAATGGCGCAAACCCGTCGGAGGCTGTGTTCGCTCGCCGCGCTCGCGCTCGTCGGCAGCAGCGGCTGTCTCGGCGGGTTCGGTGAGGATCCCGATCGGTTCGTCGCCCCCGAGACCGCCGTTTCGAACGCCGCACTCGGGGAGACGGGCTACGAACTCGACGGGACCGAGGTGATCGAGGAGACGCGCACCGTCGAGGCCGCAGGCCAGAGCCGCGACGTCGAGGCCGTCAACCGCCTCTCGGAGTACCACAGGGCGATCGACATAGCACCGCTCGGCGAGGCTCGCGCGGCCGTCTTCGCGACACTGTGTACGCCGGCGGCCTCGATGTTCGGCCGGACGTTCAACCCGATCGCGGAGATGGACAACCGCGAGCTCGCGAACCGCGCCCAATCGCAGTACGAGGAGCTCTCGATCGGCGAGGAGGTCGACCGCCGGACCGTCCGGATGTTCGACGAGGAGGTCACCCTCTCGAAATTCGAGGGCGAGGCGACGTTCTCGAGTACCGGGATCGACGTGTTCGTCCATACTGCCCTCGCGGAGGGCGAGGAGGCGTTCGTCGTCGTCTTCGGCGTCTACCCGCGTCTCCTCCCGGACGAAGAAGAGGCGATCGTAACGCTCTCAGAGGGCGTCCGGATCGAGGGGGAGGGCTGAGAGCCGATCGAACGCCCCGCGTTCGGCCGGCACGGTGGCGGTCGAAGTCTCGGACTCGAATGGGCAGCGACGAACGCAAGGGATGGCAAACGCGCGGCTCGAAACGGAAACCCCGCCGTTCGGCGGGGAGGCATCGGGTATCACTATCCCGTACTGGCGCGTGCCAGCAGCCGTCCCTACGGCCAGCACCTATATCCCTATAAACGGCCTAACGGACGGTTCATTCGACTATGGAGTCGCTATGCGCGCTGGAAACGCCGCAGAGATCGCATCGGCGCCCCTTGATCGTCGATCAATGGTACGACCGCTGGCGTTCGAACGCGGAACGGACGCTATCGTACTAGCTTTCGTGACCTAGTCAGGGGAATACGACTCGAATCGGGGGAGGTCGGAGAAGGCCGCCGGGGTTATCGGGAGAGTCGCCCGCTTGCGATGTCGGCGCCCTCGACGAGCGCCTCGAGTTTCGCCCACGCGATCTCGGGGTCGACCATTCCGATGCCGGCCTGCGTTCCGAACCCGCAGTCGGGCGCGG